>JAIOOZ010000113.1 GCA_021414185.1 Betaproteobacteria bacterium | reverse complement strand
CGAACGCGTCACGGCCGGGACGTGCGTGCACCTCGCCGCGGCCGTCGGCGGCATTCTCTACAACAGTTCGGAAAACGCCGACATCCTCGAATACAACGCCGCGATCAACCAAAGCGTGCTCGAGTTTTGCAAGGCGGGCGGTTGCGGGCGCAGGGTGTTTTTTTCGTCCATCAATGTATTTGAAAGCGATCCGGTATTTGCGCACGCGCCGCTGCGCACCTTGCCTACGTTGACGCCGTACGCCCGCTCGAAAGCGCAGGGCGAGTTGCTGTTCGCCGGAGCATTCCCGAATTTCGTGGCGCTGCGGCCGACCAACGTGTTCGGCAAGCACCAGGTGCGGACCCACGACCGCGTCGGCGAGTCGCACGTGATCCCCGACCTCATCAAGAAAATCAGCGAGAACGACGTCGTGCAAATCCTCGGCGATGGCACGCAAATCAGGAATTTCGTGCACGCCGCCGACGTGGCGCGGTTTGTGGAACTGGCGACGCGGTTCGACGGGCAGCGCTATTTCAATTTACGCTCAAACCTGACGATCACGATCGCGGATCTCGCCCGCGATCTCGCCGGTTTCCTCAAGCGTGACGTAAAGTTTGCATTCGAGCCGGGCTATATGCGGTTCGAGTCGTTCCGCATCAGGGATTTCGATCTCGCGCCGGCGACGGCGATGGGCTGGACTCCGCGCATCCACAGCATTGCCGACGGGATGATGATCTGAGAATGCGGAGTCCGCTTCCGGCAGCGCGTTTCTGCTGCATAGTCGATGAATGCAAGTACGGGCAGGGCCGGGCGAACCAGCGAGGGTTAGTGCATGGCAGGTGAAGAAATAGCAGCGTTGCTGGACGACGCATTGCGGTTGTGCCAGACCGGAGCTCTGACGCAGGCCGAGCAGATTTACCGCCAGGTGCTCGCCGCCAGCCCGGAGACGCCGGACGCGTGGAACAACCTCGCGCTGATTTATTATCAGCAGGATCGCCTCGACGATGCGGCAGCAGCGGCGCAGCGCGCGACACAGTTGCGGCCGCACATTCCGCAGTACTGGCTGGTCCACGGCAATGTCGCGCTCGCGCTGCATCATGCGGCGGACGCGCAAGCCAGCTTCGGCCGCGCGATCGAACTGGCGCCTGATTTTGCTGAAGCCTATTACCGGCGCGCGCTTGGCTATCATCGCGAGCAAAAAATTGCGCTCGCAATCACGGCGTATCGCGAGGCGCTGCGCCTGGTGCCGGACGTGGCGGAAATTCATTTTCAGCTCGCCGAAGCGCTGACCCTCGACAATCAATGGGTGCCGGCCATGCACGCGTATGAGCAGGCGTTCGCGCGCGATCCCGGCGGGCACCTCGATCGCCGTGGTTGTCTCGATGCGCTGCGATACATGCACTGGGACTCGCTGCCCCCGTTCTGGGATGCCGAGATCACGCGGTTTTTTGCCCGCGACGACATCGACAAGACCCGCTACGTCAGCATAGGTCTCAGGGCATTGCGCGCAAAAAGTGCGTTCAAAAAAGTGCTCGCCGCGGCGCGGCAGCCGCAGGCTGGTTTTGCGCCGGATGCCGCCGCGTTGCGCGAAGTCATGCGCGACGAATTGTTCCAGCTGCTGCTCGCGGACGCCCTGGTTGTCGATGCCGAACTTGAAATTTTTCTGACCCGTTTGCGCGCCGCGCTATTGTCCGATGGCGGATTGCGCGGACAGGCGCCGCTTGATTTCATGTGCGCGTTCGCGCTGCAATGCTTCAACAACGAGTTTGTGTTTGCCGAGGGCGCGGCCGAAATTTCGCGGGTTGCCGAACTTCAGGCGGAAATTGAAGCCAGCCTGGCCGCGGGCAATGCCATGCAGGATGCGGAGGTTCGCGCGCTGACGGCATACGCGATGTACCGCCCGTTGCACGCTTTGCGCGGCGCTGATGATTTGGTGAAGCGCATGCCGCGGTTGCCGGCGCTGGAACGCCTGGTGCGGCGCGCGGTGCTCGATATCCGGACCGAGCACGCATTGCGGAAAACCATCCAGTCAATCGGCAACATCACCGACCAGGTGTCGCTCGCGGTGCGCGACATGTACGAGGAACATCCTTACCCGCGATGGTTTGCCTGCGACCGCTGGCCCGCGCTGTCCTTTGCGCGGTGGATTGAAAACGAATTGCCCATGCTGCAGGCGCGCGCGGAATTTTCTGCGCCGGTACGTATATTGGTCGCCGGCTGCGGCACCGGTCAGGACGCGATCTGGCTGGCGGGCGATATTGCCGATGCCCAGGTGCTGGCCGTGGATTTAAGCCGGGCGAGCCTCGCTTACGCGCAGCGCATGGCAAACGAGCTCGGTGTTGGCAATATCGAATTTCGCCACGGCGACATTCTCGGCTTGGGCGATCTTGCCGAACGTTTCGACATGATTTATTCCAAAGGTGTTTTGCATCACCTGCGCGATCCCCGCGCCGGCCTGCAGGTGCTCGTGCGACTGTTGCGTCCGGGCGGGCTGCTGAAAATCGGCCTCTACAGCGAACGCGCGCGCGCCAGTGTCAACGCGGCGCGCACCATGGTCAGCGAGCGGCAGTTGCCCGCGACCGAAGCCGCTATCCGCGAATTCCGCCAATACGTGCTGGGTTTGGCGCCGGACACCGTGATGAAGCGCCTCGCCAGTTATCGGGATTTTTATTCGATGAGCATGTGCCGCGACTGGTTGATGCACGTGCAGGAGCATCAATTCCGATTGCCGCAAATCAACGCCATGCTGCACGAACTCGGGCTGACGGTGCTGGGGCTGACGGACGTGCCGCGGCACGCGCTGGCCAACTATCGCGCGATGTTTCCGGGCGGCGATGTGGCGGCGGATTTCGACCGCTGGGATGCGTTCGAAGTGAAGCAGCCCGAAACTTTTATACAGATGTACCAATTGTGGTGCCGGAAGCCGGCATGACCGGCCGCACTCAACGGATGCTGAACGCGTTACAGGCTACCGATGTGTTTCTGGTAAGCGGGCCGCGCGCATAAACGGCCATACCACGCTTTGAGATTGGTCAAATCCGGCCGCTCGATCGGGAACTTGTACCAGCGGTGTATCGCGTTGCCCATCGCGATGTCGCCCACGGTCAGTTCGCTGCCGGCGACAAAAGGTGTTTTTGCGAGCTGCGCGTCGAGCATTTTCCACACTTCGCCGCCGCGCTTGCGCGCCGCTTCGATGTCCGCCGCGGGCAAGTCTTCTTTTCTGAGGTACGCGCGGAACAGCGTGCCGACCGGTGCGTTCAAGGTCGAGAGCTGCCAGTCCATCCAGCGGCTGGCGCTCGCGGCGAGCTGCGCATCGGCCGGCCACAATTTGCCTTTTCCGTATTTGGCGGCCAGATAGCGCACGCACGAATTCGACTCCCACAAAACAAAACCATCGTCGTTGATGGTCGGCACCAGGCCGTTCGGGTTGAGCGCGAGGTATTCAGGCTCCTTGTTCTTGCCGAACTCGCCGCCGATGTCGGTGCGCTCGAAAGGCAATCCGATTTCCTCGCAGCACCACAATACCTTCTGCACGTTACTCGAAGTCTTGCGGCCCAGAATCTTCAGCATCTCGATCTCTCCCGGTGGGTGGCGCCGCAAATTACACGGCGGTATGGACGATGAATTTGTGGCCGAGCACCGCGTAATCCCCGCAATCCGAAAATTCGACGTTGTGTTTGGCGGTGGCTTCGCGCCAGGCGCGGCGCTGGCCGAAACGCGGCGAAGCCTGGTTGCAGTTCCAGTCGTCGAAAAAAAGCACGCAGCCGTCGGCGAGATGCTTGCGGGCGAGCAAATGGTCGAGCACTTCGATCGTCGAGCTGTAGAGGTCGCAGTCCAGGTGCACCATCGCAAACTTCGCCGGCGCCGGAATCTGCGGCAGCGTCTGCGCATACCAGCCGTCGAAGATGTGAATCTTGTCCTGGTCGTACGTCGAGGCGCACAGTGCGAACAGTTCGTCCTTCGTTAATCCCGTAAAAGTGCCCGCTTTCCAGCGCCCGGTCTGCACGTTGGGCGACGCCGCGTCCACGCCGCCGGCGGAGGGCGGCAGGCCCTGAAA
Source organism: Betaproteobacteria bacterium (assembly GCA_021414185.1). GTDB lineage: Bacteria > Pseudomonadota > Gammaproteobacteria > Burkholderiales > SG8-41 > PALSA-1004. Next base: position 5,813 of record JAIOOZ010000113.1, on the reverse strand, counting down.
GCTGTCGAACAGGCACAACGATTTTTTCGGCGAGTTATGCAGCCTCACGTACTCCGCGAAAATTTCCCAGTAAGCCGCCATCGCGCGCGCGATGGTAAAGGTGCTGAAACCGGAAAACGTGCCGAACTCGGCGATGTCGCCTTCGACTGCGTTATTGATTACGTACTGGACGCCCTGCGTGAGGCTTTCGAATATCATCCGCCGCCGTATGTTCTGGTAGTCGTATTCGACGTGCGGCCGGATATGGAAAGCATTGACTTGGGCAACAACGGCATTCATCAGATCGTTTCGCACGGGTCAGCCTCGGGCGCGCAATGCGCCGCTCAAAAAGTAAACTGGGTCCGCGGCGGCGGCGCCGGCGCGGGTTCGGGCGCGTTGGCGACCCGGATATCGTAAAGCATAAGCGCGCGCTCGACATTGCGCTCCGCAATCGGTTCGACGCCGTGAAACGCGTTGTCGGTCTTCATGAAAGCAAACAGCGTATTGGGAACGTACGGCATGGTGAGCATGCGGTTGAACTTGTCGAAACCGTGGTGCGGCCCGCCGGCGCAGGTAAACGACGGGTCCTTGGGCAGATACATCGACGTTCCCAGGTGGGGCATGGCGTCGTCGGCCGGCAGATAAAACAGGAAGGACAGCACTTTCGACGGCGAATCGGTATGCGGTCCCAGCGCGTAGTCGGTGCGGTCCTGGATCACCAGAGCTTCGTGCCCGTACTGGATGGTCGTGGCGTTGCCGAAGCGTTGCGCGAGCAGAGGGGAGAATTTCTGCAGCACGATCTGACCGAAAGCGCCGCCGAGCAGCCAGCTCGCAGTGTTGTTCCAGAAACTGCGGTAGGGTTCGGCCAGCGCCGCAACGTCTTGCGGAGTCAGGGGCAGCACGAAGCGGGTCTCGGGATAGGCGCTGCCGACGCGGCCCATCGCCTTGAGCGACTTGTACGCGCTGGCGGGCGGCAAATGCTCGCGCAAAGCGCGGTAAAAATCGGCGGGGAATACATCGTGCACCAGGATATGCGGATACGGATACATCTCGATCGGCGCATTCGCGACCCGGTAAATCAATTGCATTTCAGCGCTTGAAAACATATTCCGCACATCCCTGGAAAGGCCCGCTTTTGCGTTCGGCCGCCGCCACCTGCGCCGGATCGTAGCTGAAACCGCGCGCTTGCAGATCGGCCACCAGCTGCCGGTGATCGGCAAGGTTCTGGTTGATCTCGATCAGCAATGAGCGCAGCTTACCGCCCGCGATAGTACGCTGCATACCGGCAACGACTTTCGGCTCGAAGCCATCGACGTCAATCTTGACATGGTCGGGCTCGGCCACCGCGCCGCTGGCGATGAGGTCGTCGAGCCGTGCCGACACGCAGCCTTGCGAATAAGCCGGCTGCATCGGCACGTGATTGTAATCAACCTGCTCCCCGAACGAATGGCAGGAACTTCCGGGCGTGAAATTCGACAAATGAAGCTGGGAAAGGCCGGCGGTATCCGACATGGCGAGGCAGTAGGCGTTGACGCGCTCGCCCAGTCCATTGAGAAAAATATTACGGTTGAGGAGCGCAAAATTCTGCGATTCCGGTTCGAATGCAAACACGCGCACCCCGCGCGTCTTCGCCGCCCACACCGTGTACATGCCGACGTTGGCGCCGACGTCCACCAGCACGTCATCCGGCCGGAAGCCGGCTATCCATTCGATGGTTATCGGCTCTTTTTCGAACAGCGAATCGACCCGCCAGCGGGTGGTGGTGTTCGGCGTGGCGTACAGCACGGAGATGTCGCCGTGCTTCAGCTCGGTGCGCGGATTGAGTTTTTCGTATTCTTCGAGGGTGATCACGATGGGAATCGGGGCGGCGCTGCGATATGCAATCGCGGCAGTTTAACATCCGGCCTTGCGCAGGGGGCGGCCGGCGTCCGCGGTCGGCACGCGGCGCGCCGTGTTAAAATTGAACGATGCGGGAATCTGCGGCGGCCGCGCGGCCGGGCCCGCAAACTGTCATGAGCGGAGTGCAGGTCCGATGAGCGAACTAATCAGCGAAGACTACCGGGAAATGCAGCAGCAGCTGCACAAAAACCCCGACTATGGCGTGGCGTCCGTGCACTACGCGCCGCTGGTGGCGCAGGTGATCGAGGCGGTCAACGCCAACGAGGTGCTCGACTACGGCGCAGGCAAAGGCCGTCTTGGCGTCACGCTTAAACAAAACATGAAGCGGCCGTTGTCCTTCCGGCATTACGACCCGGCGATCCCCGAATGGTCGGCGCCGGCCCAGCCGTGCAATTTCGTGGCGTGCATCGACGTGCTCGAGCATATCGAGCCAGCGCTCCTCGACAACGTGCTCGACGATCTGAAACGCGTCACCGCGGGCGTCGGCATATTCACCGTGCATACCGGGCCCGCCGTCAAGTTCCTCACCGACGGGCGCAATGCCCACCTGATACAACAGCCTCCTTCGTGGTGGCTGCCGAAATTCATGGACCGGTTCGAGCTCGCGTCGTTCAACCGGATGCCTATGGGATTCTGGGTGGTTGTCGACCGAAAACAGGTGTGATTTCGTCGCTGGCCGTACGGCCTGCGCAGGCGTGGAAATATAGTTCAATAGCGATCGATAACTTCGCGGCGCGTACCTTTCCCGGCACCGCACTATGAAATCAGACCAGTACCTGCCGCAGGTCCGCGCGCAATACGAGGAGTTGCCGTATCCGCCGCGCGATCCTGCCGACGAAAAAGCGCGTCTGGTGCGCACATGGCTCGACGATCTGGCCATGCTTAATCACTATTGCTACGCGGGGCGGCAGTCTTTTCGCGACCGTTTCCGCGTCCTTGTTGCCGGCGGCGGCACCGGGGACTCGACGATATTTCTCGCCGAGCAGCTGCGCCATACCAACGCCGAGATCGTGCATCTCGATTTGAGCCGGGCGGCCATCGACATCGCCCGCCAGCGCGCCAACGTAGTCGGCCTCAATAACATTACCTGGGTGCATGAATCCCTGCTGGCATTGCCCGCGCTGGGGCTCGGCCAGTTCGATTACGTCAACTGCCTCGGCGTTCTGCACCACCTCGACGATCCCGACCAGGGCCTGCGCGCATTGCTGTCGGCGCGCAAGGAAGACGGCGCGCTCGGCATCATGGTCTACGGCAAATACGGCAGAAGCGGCGTCTACCAGATGCAAGCGCTGATGCGGCTCATCAACCAGGGCGCACCGGATGCAACGGCCATGATACGCAATACGCGCGACGTGCTTGAAGCGGCGCCCCCGACCAACTGGTTCAAGTGCGGCGAGGAGCTTTTTCATGACCACAAGCACGGCGGAGATGCCGGCATCTACGATCTGCTGCTGCATACGCAGGATCGCGCTTATACGGTCGACGAACTCTATGACTGGTTCGAGGGCCGACACGGACTGCACCTTGAGTTGACCTATCGCGGGCGCGGCCGCTCCGCGTATCTGCCGGAAATGGTGGTGGCGCCGCAGCAGGCGGCTTTCCTGGAGTCGGTCCGCGCACTGCCGCTGCGCCAGCAATACGCGATTGCCGAATTGCTCAGCGGCAGCGTGACCATGCACACTTTTTTCGCGACGCAGTCCGCGGCCAGCCGCGCGCCTTACGGCAATGCCGACTACGTGCCCGGCTTTTTCAATGGCCCCAGCGGGGCGCAATTGGCGGCGCTCATCCGCCAGCACCGGTCGCTGCCGTTCATGGTCGACGACCCCGCCACCGGTATCAAGGGCCTGCTCACGCCGGGCAAATACGGGGATTTCATCGTGCAGCACATCGACGGCCGGCGCGATTTCGGCGCGGTCTTTGCCGCTGTCAGGGCCGAGCCCGCGTTGCGCGCTGCGCCGCCGGACGACGCGGCATTGTTCCGCGATTTTCAGGCGCTGTTCGAATTTTTGACGGCGATCGACCGCCTGCTGCTGCGGCACCGCACGGTTGAGCCGGTCAGCAATAGCGGCATATGAGCAGGCGCAGAATGGCGCGCATGATCAACTATCGCCCGGACCATGCCCATGCCGCCAATTGATTTGGCCGCCACTCTCGCGCGGGCGCTGGCTTTGCATCAGCGCGGCGAAGTCGTCGAGGCCGAGCAGTTGTATCAGGCCATTCTCAAAGCGCAGCCGCGCAATTTCCACGCGTTGCATCTGTCGGGTGTCGCGCGGGCGCAGCAGGGCCGGCCTGACGAAGCCGTGCAGTTTTTCAAAAAAGCCCTCGCGCGCGAGCCCAAATCGGCGGAAGCGAATTGCAATTACGGCACTGCGCTGCAGTCCCTGAACCGGCACGACGAGGCGCTCGCGAGCTATGCCAAAGCGCTGGCGGTCAGGCCGCAGTATGCCGAAGCGCTCACCTATCGCGGCAATTCATTGCAGGCGCTCAATCGCCATGCCGAGGCGATCGCAAGCTACGACCGCGCCCTCGCCGCCCAGCCCAACTATGCCGAAGCTCATTACCATCGCGGCAACGCGCTGCAGGCGCTGAACCGGCCCGTGGAAGCGATTGCCGGCTATGAGCGCGCGCTTGCACTCCAGTCGGGCTACGCGAAGGCGCTGGTCGGCCGTGCCGATGCGTTGCTCAAGCTGGAACGGCACGCCGAAGCGCTGGCGGATTGCGACAGCGCGCTGGCCTTGGCGCCGGACTCCGCCGATGCGCACAACCTTCGCGGCAATGCGCTGCAAGGTCTCGAGCGCCACGCCGAGGCTATCGCGAGCTATGACCGCGCGCTGGCAATCATGCCCGGTCGCGCGGAGACGTACTTCAATCGCGGCAGCACGCTGCAGGCGCTGAACCGTCAGCAGGATGCGCTGGCGGACTACGACAGCGCGCTCGCGCTCAAACCCGAATACGCCGATGCGCATAACAATCGTGGCAATGCGCTGGACGCCTTGAATCGGCCGGCCGAAGCGGCGGCGAGTTACGCGCGCGCAATCGCGATCGATCCCGGACATGCCGACGCGCACGCGAACCGCAGCCTGGCCTGTCTGCGCAACGGCGATCTTGCACCAGGCTGGGCCGAAGATGACTGGCGGTGGCGCAAGCGCGGGTTCCTGTTGCCGAATATCCGGCTGTTCAGCCAGCCCGAGTGGCCGGGCCCCGCCGCGTCCCCCGGCCAAGGCAAGTTGCTGGTATGGGGAGAGCAGGGCCTAGGCGACGAAATCCTGCACGCCATCATGCTGCCGGATTTGCTCGCGGCGGGAATGGAACTGGTCGTCGAAACCGACCATCGCCTGGTGCAATTGTTCGGGCGTTCTTTTCCTGGCGCCGCGGTGGTTCCGCGGCTCACCATTCCGCACGATTTGACGCGCGACCCGGCAATTAAATTTCAAACCCCCCTCGCGAGCCTCGGGCGCTGGCTGCGGCCCAACTGGCAGGCATTTCCCGAGCGGCGCGGATTTTTGGTGCCCGATCTCGAACGTGCCGCGCAATTACGACAGGAAGTGAAGGGCGCCAATCGCGGGCCGGTCATCGGCATCGCATGGAAAAGCAAAGGGCTCGCGCACAAGAGTTTGAACTTGCCGGATCTCGCGCCGGTAATTGCCGCAGGCGAAGCCGTGTTCGTGAACCTGCAATATGGCGATACGCAGGCGGAGCGGGAGAGTTTGCGCGACCGCGCAGGGCGCGAACTCCTGCATCTGGACAGCGTCGACCTTTTTAACGATCTGGACGGCATCGCGGCGCTGATTCACGCCTGCGATCTCATTATTACGACTTCCAATGTCGTCGCGCATTTTGCCGGGGCGCTGGGCAAACCGGTGTGGATACTCCTGCCCGCGGGCAATGGCCTGCTGTGGTACTGGTTTCGCGATACTGCCGCCAGCCCGTGGTAC
>JAIOOZ010000619.1 GCA_021414185.1 Betaproteobacteria bacterium | reverse complement strand
TTGGCGGGGCTGCCTTTGCCGAAATCCGCGCTGCCGCTGATTTTGCGGCCGTCGGTGAGTTCGATGTCGATGATGGTCGTCATTTTCTCGTAGCCCGCGGCTTCCGCCACGGGATGCACGCCGTAATCGATTTTTTCGATCATGGCTTTGACATCAGGACGGTTGACCACATCGTCGGTGAATTCCGCGAGGCCGGCCTTGCGCCGCAGAAGCAGGATCGCCATGCAGAACTGCATGCTGAACTTGGCCTGCAGCTCGTTGGCCGGGCGGTTGTGGATCAGCGCGTTGACGTTCTGGCGATTGACCCCCACTGCGACTTTTTTGACTGCAGCGGGCTTGATGTCGTGCTGAATGATGAGGTCGAGCATCAGGCCCATGCCCGGATGCGTCAGCGAGCCGCTGGGATGCGGCTTGATTGAAACCCCGGGGAAAGCGAACGACCACGGCGCGCCGAGTTTGCCGTCGATAGACCGCGGATCGTAACCGCCGCCCGCCGCTTTGTAAAAACCGCGTCCCGCTTCGAGAATATTGGGCGCCGCGGTAAAGCCGAGCTGCGCGAACTCCGCGGCGACGACACCGCTTTCGCACGCGCGGCCAGCGTGGAAAGGTTTCATCATGGTGCCGAAGTTTTCGCGCAGGCCAGCGGCCTGGCTGGCGGCGATACTGAGGGTGCGCCGCGTTTGCTCGAGATTGAATCCGAGCAGTTGCGCTGCACCTGCGCCGGCGGCGATCGCACCGACCGTCGCGGTGCTGTGAAAGCCGTCCTGGTAATGGCGCGGGTTCATCGCCTCGGAAATCTTGGTTTCGACCTCGACCGCGATCTGGTACGCGGTCAGCACGTCGCGCCCTGAGCGGCCGTCGCGCTCGCCGAGTGCAAGGACAGGCGGCAGCGCCGGCGCCGTCGGATGCGTGAGCAAGCCGTAGACGCGGTCCTTGGCCACCGCGAGTTGAGTGTCGTCGTAATCGTCGGCGTGTATCGCGACGCCATTGGCAAATGCCGCGAAGCGCGCGGGCATTTTCATGCTGCTGCCGATGACGGTGCAGCCATTCGACACCTTGCAGCCGAGCGACTGCAGATGCTTGCGCACGATATGCCCGGATTCGGCGACGCTGCCGGCGAGTGCGAGGCCGATGCCGTCGAGAATGGAGCGTTTGCCGAGATGCATGACGTCGGCGGGTATGTCTTTGGTGCGCGTGCCGATAATGAAGCCGGCGACGTATGCGGTGAGGGATTTTTCGGGTGCGTCGGACATTGCCTGGTCACTCCTGATTGCGGAACCGCGTTAATAGCACAAACACCGACCGGCCGCCAAGCCGCAGATGGGCGGAGAGGCATTTTGTTTTGCGTTACGTTATCATGCATTCCCCTGGAGCAAAGATGTCCACCCCCGCACCCGCCAGCATCGGCAAATACGAAATCATCAAAGTGCTCGGCACCGGCTCGTCCGCGACCGTGTACCTTGCGCGCGACACGTTTTCGCAGGCGCAGATCGCGCTCAAAGTCATCGATCCCGGCGTGTTGAAGGGCGCCGCAGACAGCCAGTCGCTGCGCGCGCAGTTCCAGCGCGAGGCTTCGCTGGCAGGCCGGCTGCAGCATCCGCACATAGTGGCCATACTCGATGCCGTCGTGAACGAAGAGGCCGGTTATATCGCGATGGAGTACGTGCCTGGCGGCAGCCTCGCCCCGCGCGTGAAGCCGCAGGATCTTTTCTCCGTCGAGGACGCGATCCAGGTCGGCTTCAAGTGCTGTGGCGCGCTCGACTATGCATTCCGGCAGGGTATCGTCCACCGTGATATCAAGCCCGCCAACATCATGGTGGTCAAGGACACCGACATCAAGATCGCCGACTTCGGTGCGGCGCACCTGCGCAAGAACGAAACGGTGGTGACCATGAACGTCGGGTCGCCCGCTTACATGTCGCCGGAACAGATCTCGGGGCAGACGCTGACACACCAGAGCGATATGTTCTCTGTGGGCATCGTGCTGTATGAGCTGCTGACCGGACAGCGGCCGTTTGCCGGCGCGACGCTCGATGCGGTGCTCAACAACGTCATGAAAGTCGATCCGGCACCACCCAGCAAGGTGCGGCCGGAACTGCCGCCGGAGCTCGACGCCATAGTGCTGAAGGCGCTGCAAAAGACGCCCGCCGCGCGCTATACGACGTGGGCCGAGTTCGCGCTCGACCTCGCGAAGGTGGGCAAGCTGAGCTTCAAGGAGCAGACCATACGCGACAGCGAGAAGTTCGAGGCGCTGCGCAAGGTCGAGTTGCTGCAGAGATTCAACGACGCCGAGCTGTGGGAACTGGTGCACGCTGGAAGAGGGTGAACGCGCAGAGCGCGCTCGTGCGTGAGAACGACCTTGGGCAGAGCCTGTTTTTCCTTGCGAGGGGTCAGGCGAAAGCTACCCGCCAGGGCCGCATGCTGAATTCGATAGGCGCCGGCGAGTTTTTCGGCGAAATGGCCTATATCCGCGGCGGCCAGATTCCGCGGCAAGCCACGGTCGAAACCCTGACCGAAGTGCTCTACGCCGAGTACGAAAGTACCGCGCTGGAAAAAATGAGCCCGACCAGCCAACTGCTCCTGACCCGTGCGCTGGTGCGCACGCTGGTCGAACGGCTGGAGTTCGCCAACGACCGCATCGCCCAGGCTTTCCGCTAACTGCCACTGCAGGACTGCATTCTTTAGATGCGATCAAGCGCATGGCAGGCGTCAAAGCCTGACGCGGAATCGCCTGCTAGTCCGTCGCTGCGTGGATCAGCTGGTTTAACAGCGCCGGATTGTCGATGCGGATGCGGCGGCGCTGTATGCTCAATATGCGCTTCCTGCGCAGGTCGCCAAGCACGCGGGTCACGGTCTGGCGGTTTACGCCCGTCATATCGGCGATTTCCTGGTGGGTCAGCACGACTTCCAATGTGATGGCGCCGTTCAGTTTTGTGCCGTGGTGCGCGCCGAGGTGCATGACGAGCTTGGCCACGCGCGCGTAAGCGTCGTCCGCCACCAGATTGACGAGCGTATTGGTGAGCATGCCCAGCCGTGCTGCCATGGTGCGGCGGCACAGGCGCGCGGCCACCGGGTGCTCGTCAAGAAAGCGGTTGAAAGCGGCGTCGGCGACGATGGAGATTTCGGAGTCTTCGCAGGCCTCCACGTTAACCCGGCGTCCTTTCGCGGCGGGCACTTCGGACATGCCGAACACTTCACCCGGAAAGCAAAACCACAGGATCACCTCGCGGCCGTCCGGCGTGAGGCGGAAGAACTTGAGCCGTCCGCGCAGCAGCACGTAGGCGCCGCGTTTTCGCTCGCCCACGCGAAACGCGAACTCGCCCTTGCGCAGATGGCGGCGCTTCGCGAGCTTGAGTAAAGCCGCGCGCTCGCCCGCCGCGAGCTGGCCGAGGAAATCAGTAGGTTTGCTGCTCACGATAGTGATTGGTCAATGTCTCTATACATCGCCATGCCCGCGCAGGCGGGCATCCAGACGTATTTGAATCCGCTGGGTTCCCGCCTGCGCGGGAACGACGAAGTGCTGTTTTCAGCCCCGCCTTTGAATAGTAAACCGAATTGTCGCCTGGGAGACAGACCGCGGGGCACGGCTTTGCTTAAATGGCAATATAACAATAACCCGGTTGCAGCCATGAAATTCGAGGACAAAATCAAGGAGCACGCGGCGCGCACGCGCGTCGCCAAGGCCATGGGCGGCGAGGCCAAGCTCGCCAAGCGCCGAAAACCGGAAATACTCAACGCGCGCGAACGCATCGATTATCTGCTGGATCCGGGCTCGTTCCGCGAATCCGGCTTGTTCGGCGTCTCTTATATTCCGGAAATGCGCGAGTCGACGCCGGCCGACGGCAAGGTCACGGGCTTTGGCAAACTTGAAGGCCGGCGCATCGGCGTCGTTGGCTACGATTTCACGGTCAAAGGCTCGTCTTCCAGCTACACCAACAACCGCAAGATGTCGCACGTCAAGGAGACCGGCGGCAAGCGCGGCTTTCCGGTCGTGTTCCTGGGCGAATCGACCGGGGTGCGCATGCCCGACATCATGGGCGAAGGCATGGGAATGAACTTCGAAGGCAACCGCTTCCTGCGCACGCGCGAGGCGCCGTGGGCCGCCGCTGTGCTGGGCAACGCTTTCGGCTCCGCGGCGTGGCACGCCTGCTGCTCGGATTTTTGCGTGATGCGCAAAGGCGCGGTGATGGCCGTCGCGAGTCCGCGCGTCGTTTCAATGTCGCTCGGCCGTGAAGTGAGCGGCGAAGAACTCGGCGGCTGGCAGATACTCGCGGAACACTCCGGGTTCGCCGACATGGTGGTCGATACGGACCAGCAGGCGCTCGATGCGATCAAGCGTTTTTTGGGTTATCTGCCGACCAACAGCCGGCAACCGCCGCCACTGGTGCCCGCGCCGGCCGGTTCGGACGAACCGGTCAAAGAGATCCTCGAACTGATACCGGAGTCGCAGGCGCAGGTGTACGACGTGCGCAAGGTGATCCGCGTGATCGCCGACCGCGATAGTTTTTTCGAGATCAAAGAGCGCTACGGGCGCAGCATCACGACGGGGCTCGCCCGAATCGACGGCCGGCCCGTGGGCTTTATCGCCAATAACCCGCAGTTCAAGGGCGGCGCGATGGATGCCGATGCGTGCAGCAAGGCGACCGACTTCATCGTACTGTGCGACTGCTACAACATCCCGCTCATCTTTTTGCAGGACCAGCCAGGCTTCCTGATCGGGCCGGAGGCGGAAAAGCGCGGCGTGATCGGCAAGGTGATCAACTGGATGAACGCGCTCTTGCAGGTCAGCGTGCCCAAGATCAGCATCATCCTGCGCAAAAGCTACGGCCGCGGCTTCATCAACATGGGCGGCGCGGGCATCGCGGATGAAATCGCCGCGTGGTGGACCACCGAAGTCAGTTTCATGAATCCGCGCACGGCAGTCAGCGTAGTGCACGGCGTGAAAGAGGAAGACGATCCGGCGCGGTATGCGGAACTGCTGGCGGAAATGTCGCGCCACGGTTCGGCTTACGACCTCGGCGCGGTGTTCGGCGTCAAAGAGGTGCTCGATCCGCGCGAGACGCGCGAGTATCTGAAGGAAATGCTCGACACTCATACATTGAGATTGTCGGGCGGCATCGGCCAGCACCGTTTGGCGAACTGGCCGACCAGTTACTAAAAGCGGTCTCAAAAACAATTTGGAGCTGCAGATAAACGTCCATGCAAATCAAATGCAAGCCACAGAGGGCACAGAGTTCACAGAGGAAAAACAAGCCAGAACCATGCGAGTGATTTTTGTTTTTTGCATTTCTCTGTGTCCTCTGTGCCCTCTGTGGCGAATTTTTTGGTATTTTTGAGATGGGCTCTAGAAAAGTATCGGAGGGGAAATGAAAATAACCAAAGTCGAGGCGATACCGGTCTGGTACGAGCCGACCGACGAATATCACGCGCTGTTCGGCTCGGGCAAGAAAAAGGGCTCGATGGTGCACGCGCGTGAGGGCTGGTTCGCCAACCTCCAGTACAAGGAAAACGTTTTCGTAAAAATTTCCACCGACGAGGGCATCGTCGGCTGGGGCGAGGCGTGCGCGCACCCGGTGACCAGCGAAACGCAGGCCGGCATCATGGCGACCGTCGCACTGTTCGGCCGCACCATCATGGGCAAAGATCCGTTCCAGATAGGCGCTATCCACGCGGCGCTCGATCATCTGTTCCTGCAGGGCAACGCCGGCGCGCGCAGTTCCATCGACATCGCGCTCTACGACATCATGGGCAAGGCATCGGGCCAGCCGATCTACAACTTGCTGGGCGGCGCGTTCCAGAAAACATTCGGCCAGCTCGCCACCATGCCGCGCGCGGAACCCAGGCGCATGGCCGAGCACGCGCTGAAGCTGATCGCCACCGGCTATACCTGTTTCGAGCCGAAAATGACCGGCCATCTCGAATCGCTGGATGCCGACGCGGACAGGCTGGAAGCCATGGTCGAAGTGGTGCCGGGCAACATGCTCGTCATCGCCGACCCCAACCAGATGTGGGGAACGGCGAAGGACACGATAGAAATTTTCCACAGGCGTTTTGCCGGCGTGGCCAACGTCGCGATCGAGCAGCCGGTGCCGTACTACGACCTGAAAGGGCTGGCTGCGATTACCGCGGCAATACCGCAGAAGGTGGTGGCGGATGAGGCGATCCAGAACCTCGCGACGATGATCGAGATCGCGGCCACGAAGCCCGCCGACATGGTGAGCCTCAAGCTCGGCAAGTGCGGCGGTTTTTACAAGGCGCTGCAGATGATGCGCATCGCCGAGGCCGCCAA
>JAIOOZ010000618.1 GCA_021414185.1 Betaproteobacteria bacterium | reverse complement strand
GGTTTTCCAGCGGTGCTTGGGTTCGTCTACGACGAGGCCCGCGCGCCGGCGGCCGGCGAGCCACGCATACAAAGTCGGCCGGTCGCTCGGCACCAGCGACAGCGCAAGCGCATAGCGGCGGGCAATGCCCGCCAGCAGTCGAAGATGGTCTGCGGTGGATGGCCGTTCCGCTATCGTCAATACGCGCCGGATATCGGAATTCGCGGCCAGCACGCCTTCCGTGCCGGCAAATACCAGCACGTCGATTGCAGCGTCCGGCCATGCGCGTTTTAGCGAGCGGATCAATGGCGTTGCAAGCAGCACGTCGCCGATGCGGCGCGTGACGACCACCAGCACGCTGGCGGGCGTTTTCATGAATAGCGATTGACGCCGAGCGCGGCGACGCTGCGTTTCGATTGCATCAATGCATCCAGCAGGCGCTGGTTTTCGGCGAGACGGCTGCGGTCGTTATCGCTGTGCCACAGATGGAACACGGGCGCCGCGAAACGCGCGCTTTTATGCTGGACACCGGCGTGCAGCAGGCGGATGACGAGATCGGAATCCTCCAGCCCCCAGCCAGAATAAGTTTCGTCCAGCCCGTTGACGCGCAGGAGGTCGTCGCGCCAGGCGGCAAGATTGCAGGTCTTCACACCTTCCCAGCGTTGCGGCGCGGATTTCCGGAAAGCGCCATCAGGCAGGGCCAGCAGCGGGAGCCAGCGATTGATGTCGCGCTTCATCCATGCGGCCAGCCAGTTATGCAGCGACCATTCGTGTATCGGCAGTTGCCCGCGCAGCACGCGGTTCGTGAATGCTGCGTTCAACAGCACGCGGTTGCCGGCGACGAACCAGCCGCGTTCGGCGAGCTTCTGATGGCGGGCAACGAAGTACGGCCCCGGCACGCAATCGCCGTCGCTGAAAACGATATAGTCGGCGCGCGTTGCGGCGAGCGCGCGATTGCGGATAGCCGCGGCGCGAAAGCCCTGGTCTGCATGCCATACATGGGTGACGGCAAATTTCGCGCGGGCTTTGAATTCGTCCACTACCCGACGGGTTTCATCAGTCGAGCCGTCGTCGGCCACCAGCAGCTCGAACTCGGCATCGCGCTGCGCCAGATAGCCGGCCAACACCGCTGCCAAAGCGTCGGGACGATTGTAAGTGGTGACTATGACCGCTATTCGCATGCGCGAAGGTGATGAGTAATGGGTGATGAGTGAGGGGTTATGGGTAATGGGCAATGGGTAATGGGTAAACGACCCGTGTATGTATTTTAGTGGTCCAGTCGTTAATTACCGCAGTGACTCAATCACCCATCCCTCATCCCACATGACCCATTACTCATTTCCCATTCCCCGTTTTTCAGCCAGCAGCAGGAGTTTCAGATAACGGTAGTACGCGCCTTCGGCATTCGACACTGCGAGCATGAAGCCTTCGCGGCCGTCGAGAAAGCCGCCGCGCAGCACATAGGTGCGGAAAAAAGTCCACGCGCCGTGCAGTACCGCACTGGTAAGCGATGAAGTCTTGCCGCGTTCGAACTGCATGGCGGCGCCGGCCGTCGAGTAAGAGTTCATTTTCTCGAGCGCGTCTGCGAGATCGGCGATGGCTTCGTGCATCAGCGATTCGCGCAGGGCGCCGGTGGTGCCATCGACTATCAATCGCTCGTGAACCAGGTCGACGGAGAAACGCGTGCCGCCGCGCCGGAACAGCCGCGTGACGTAATCCGGCCACCAGCCTGAGTGGCGCATGAACCGTCCGCAGTAACTCGACAGCCGCGGCAGCCGGAAAGCCGCATGGTTGCCGGGCGCGGCCAGCGTCCGTTCGATTTCAACGCGCAGTTCCGGCGTGACCCATTCGTCGGCATCGAGCGAGAGCACCCAGTCGCCGGTAGCGAGGTCCAGCGCGCGGTTTTTTTGCGGCCCGAATCCCGGCCAGTCCGCCGCCACGTGCACTTTCGCGCCGCACTCGCGGGCGATGCGCGCGGTGTCGTCGCTGCTGCCGGAATCGAGCACTACAATTTCGTCTGCCCATGCGACCGATTGCAGGCAGCGGCGCAGGCTCGCCTGCTCGTTGCGGGTAATAATGGTCACTGACAGCGTCATGACGACGTCTCCGCGGATACTGTTGCCGGTACGGCCGCGGCAAATACGAGACCGGTGAGCCAGGCGAACAGCAGGCCTTCAGTATGGTCGATCAGCAGCGAATTAAACAGGCAGCCGAGCGCAAACGTGAGCACCACGCCGCGCGCGAGATGACGGTAAAGAGGATCCGGGATGCGCGCCGCGAATCGCCATTGTTGCCAGTACAGGTACAGGAGGCTGAGCAAACCAAGAACACCGATCTGCACCATCAGCAGCAGGTACTCGTTGTGCGGGTTGGTGGTCGCGACCTGCTCGCTGCCCGCCACCGCGCGCGCATAGAGTTCCGGAAAGGATCCGGTGCCAGAGCCGAGCAGCGGCCGTTCGTGGATGATCTTCAGGGTGGTCGAGTACCACTCGAGCCGCAGGCCCACCGAATTTTGCGACGGCTCGCCGGGGCGCCATGCGATCGACTCGCCGACCGCGGCGTCGATGCGCTGGTGAAAAATATCGGATGTGGCGTAGGCGGCGGCGAAGGTCAGGGCCATGGCCGCCGCCACCAGCAGCAATCCGCGCCGGCCATAGTTGACCACGAAAAAATAAAGAAACAGCGCCGCGATCACGCAGTAGCCGGTACGGCTGTAGACCATGAATACGACGTTGTGAATCGCAAATAACGCGAGTAATGCGTAACCGATACGGCGTGCGCGGATTTTTTCGCGCAGCGCGAGCAATGCGAACAGATAAGCGGCATAAGACACGATGATGCTGTGGGTGATCGTGTATTTGAACCCGGTCGGGATGGCGGGATCGCGCCGAAACCACGAGATGTCAGCAAGCAGTCCGAAATGGACCAGGTAAGACACGATGATGGACGCGATGGCGGCCATGAAAAACATGCGCAACGCCCACAGGCGCGTGCCGTCTTCGCGAAAAAAAGTCACAAAAGCCGGTATCAGCAAGAGGTCGATATATTTCGGCAATGTCCTGGCCTCGCTGTCGGGGTAGACCGTGCCGATCGCCAGCAGTCCGAACAGCAGGAGCGCGGCAATTACGACCGGGTTCGTGCGCAGCATACGGGCTTTGCCGCTCCAGTCGCCGCCCAGCAGCCAGCACATGGCGATCAGGCCCATCAATATGTTGTCGAGCGCGACCGAAACCGGAATCGACAGGCCGAGCGCAATCACGCTCCAGCGGCCGGCGGTGGAGGTGGCGGCAGCCAGCGGCGCATAACGCATCAAGTTGGATTGCCCGTGGTCGCTGGCGTATCGTTGTACTCGGGCAGCCAGACGCGCAGCTGGCGCCGCACGCTGTCGTCATCCAGCGGCTCCGTGCGGTTCAGCCAATCCAGGATCTGCGCGGCATCTTGCGCGGTCGCCGGTCTCGCCCTGGCGATGCGCAATTTGGGGTGCGGCGTCGGCAGGCTGTGCTCGTTGTCGGCGAGCAATTCCTCGTACAGCTTTTCACCGGCGCGCAGGCCGGTGAAAACGATTTT
>JAIOOZ010000617.1 GCA_021414185.1 Betaproteobacteria bacterium | reverse complement strand
GTGCCTGTGTGGTGCATGTTGGCCGCCAAAATTGGGAGGCTTTCATGACGGTTCAGGTTCCGACAACGGGTT
The DNA here is from genome assembly GCA_021414185.1 of Betaproteobacteria bacterium. Lineage (GTDB taxonomy): Bacteria > Pseudomonadota > Gammaproteobacteria > Burkholderiales > SG8-41 > PALSA-1004. The sequence continues at coordinate 3,536 of JAIOOZ010000617.1, read as the reverse complement.
TGCAGTTGCGCTCGCTGGTGACGAAGGACGGCGAGTTACAACTTTCGCTCGCCCGGGTGGCGGTGGAGGCGCCGGGGGCCGACGAGGTGTTGCTGCGCGTCGAAGGCACGCCGATCAATCCGTCGGATCTGGGGCTTTTGATTGGGCCTGCCGACATGAACGCCGCGCGTGTGTCGGGCAAGGGCGAGCAAACGGTCGTGAGCGCGCCGGTGGCGCCGCAGTTCATGCGCATGATGACGGCCAGGCTCGATCAATCGATGGCGGTCGGCAATGAAGGGGCAGGCGTGGTGGTGAAGGCCGGCGCCTCACCTGCGGCGCAGGCGCTGCTCGGCAAAACGGTCGCGATGGTCGGCGGGTCGATGTATTCGCAGTACCGCACCGCCAAGGCCGCCGACGTGTTGCAGTTGCATGCGGGCACGAGTGCGGCGGAAGGCGCGTCGTGTTTCGTCAATCCGCTGACGGCGCTCGGCATGGTCGAGACGATGCGGCGCGAGAACCACAAGGCGTTGGTGCATACGGCGGCGGCGTCGAATCTGGGGCAGATGCTCAACAGGATTTGTCTCGCCGACGGTGTGGGCTTGGTCAATATCGTGCGCAGCGGCGGGCAGGAGAAAATCCTGCGCGATGCGGGTGCCAAGATCGTCTTGAATTCGCAGGCGCCGGGTTTCATGGAGGCGCTGACGCGCGCGCTCGCCGAGACGGGCGCGACCATTGCCTTCGACGCGATCGGCGGCGGCAAGCTTGCCAGCCAAATCCTCAGCTGCATGGAAGCGGCGGCCAACCAAACCGCGTCCGGTTACAGCCGTTACGGTTCGACGACGTACAAGCAGGTTTATATTTACGGCGGGCTCGACACGGGGCCGACGGAATTGACGCGGTCGTTCGGCATGGCGTGGGGCGTGGGCGGCTGGCTGTTGACGCCGTTCCTGATGAAAACGCCGCCGGCCGACGTGCAGCGCTTGCGTCAGCGCGTCGCGAACGAGATCAAGACGACGTTCGCCAGCCACTACACGCGCACGATTTCGCTCGCCGAGGCGCTGCAGCCGGACGTTATCAACGCCTACAACAAACGCGCGACGGGCGAGAAGTTTTTGATCAATCCCAATAAGGACGTGTGATGGATCGCCGTTGGCATTCGTCGAGAGTCTAGATCAGCCTGTTCCGGCCCCCATGTGTTTCGGACGCAATGAGACAGCGATGCGGTTCAGATCTTCGACGCGAATGTGGAGCGCAAAATGGCCTTTGTTGGCGTTCGCCATTGCCGGGCTGGCGTGCGCGACGTCAATGCCGTCACTGGCCCAGGTAGAGCAGCATCGCGTTGTTGCCGATCCCACCGAGGACGCCCTGGCGAGCGAACCGATGATCGGCACCGCCATTCGCATCGTTCGCGACGTCAATAATGATGCCATGAAGGACGTTCTCGTCGCGACACCGGAGTCCTGCGGTCAGCAGGGTTGCGTGTTTCGGGTCTATCTTAGGGTCGCAAAACGCCGATACACGTTCGTTGGAGACCTAAACGCGCATGCTTTCGGATATCGCCTTGTGCCCATCGCGATCGGCACTGCGCAATGGACGAGCTGCTCCGCGTCGGGTGGCACACTCAGCCGAGGCATCGCCGACATTTCTTTCGCGGGAATTAGGCAGAGATGGCTTTCGATGCAAGAAACCGAGAGTGAGCGGGTGTGTAAATCGGAAGGCCGTTTCAATTGGGAGGAATGCGATTTCACGAGCTTGCCTTCCGTTCGGTCGTGCGTGTGGAAGGAGAAAAAGTGGAACTAGTTTCGACCTCTTGTCCCACGGGCAAGTCGGGTTGATGGGAGTCACGCCATGAAATGCGCGATCTTGTCCAAGCGCCACCCGGGCTCAGCTCAATTTTATGTCATGTTTGCCTTTCGCCGCTTGGTCAGCCGGGCGCTACCGTGACGCGCAGGTACGTCGCGGGGATCGACGTTTTGGCTTTGTCAGGGCTTTTGTTTTGGCTTTCGAACAGGGCTTCGAGTTCCTTCTGCAAGTCCGCGGCGCGGCCGGTTTTTTCGGCGGCTTCGAAGGCGTTCATCGTGGGGCCGTAATAGCGGCGGAAGGTGTCGACGAACGCGCGCGGCGTGCCCTGAGAGTTGAAGGTGTAGGAATCCTTGGTGCAGGCGATGTTATCTTTTGCGACGCCTGCGGTCGTGAAGCGTTCGACGACGTTGGCCTCGACACCCCACAGCATTGGGCTCACGAAGCCGTCGGGCGGGGGCGGGGTGTAGGCCGAGGCGATTTTCAGAATTTGCGCGACCAGGGTTGGATCGTTGGGGATCCAATTGCCCATGACGATGCGCCCGCCCGGTTTCGTCACGCGCACCATTTCTTTGGCTACGTCGAACGGTTTGGGCGCGAACATGGCGCCGAAGATCGTAACCACGCGATCGAAGGTGCGGTCTTTCAGATCGCGGAGGTCCGAGGCGTCGCCCTCCTGAAAACGCAGGTTCGACAGGCCCATTTGCTTTGCGCGGGCGTTGCCGGCCTCGACGAGATTGCGGGCGATGTCGACGCCCAGGACATCGGCACCGCGCTTGGCCGCGGGCACCGCCGTGGTGCCGTCGCCGCAGCCGAGATCCAAGAGCTTTTGGCCCTTGGTAAGCGCGAGCGTGCCGACCAACGCCTCGCCGCTTTCGCGCATGGAGGCTGCGATGCGCGTGAAGTCGCCTTTTTCCCACAGAGCTTTGTTCGGATTGATCGGAGCCGTCATCGCCGCCTCGGTGTTGTGTCGATGACTTAAGTTAAGACGCGGCGTGCGTGGGAAGAATGGTTCAGACGCCGGATGTCTTGACCGGGACGCCGGGCGGCTAGTTGTTCGAAGCGGCGGCGGCGCGGATGAGCGCCTTGAACGCTGTCGCGTCTATTTCGTCGCCCTCGTGGATATCGATCGCGCGCCGGGTGTTACCTTCGAGGCTGGCGTTGAAGAGCCTTGAGGGGTCTTTCAGTGCGGCGCCTTTGGCGAAGGTCAGTTTCACGACGCTCTTGTAGGTTTCGCCGGTGCAGACCAGGCCGTCGTGGTACCAGCACGGGACGCCGCGCCACTTCCATTCTTCGACGACTTTCGGGAGCGCTTGTTTGATCAGTGCACGGACACGGGCGAGCGTCTCGCCGCGCCAGTCATCGAGCTCGTTGATTCTCGCGTCGATCAGCTGAGACGGGGTCTTGGTCTTTGTCGTTTCGCTCATTGCACCCTTCGCCGGTTTCTTGGATACCTTGCCTACCATTGTGTCCCTATCCTTCGCTGCTACGCGCGGCGGTCGCCGCGATGCCAAGGCGGCCGCCATCATCCCGGTCGTGAATGTCATCGCTTTTTCGACCGCGAGGTACTCGGGCCAACTCAAGCGCAGTACGATCAATGACGATTACCCCGACCGGTATGCGCCACCACATGCGCCTTTCCTCTCTTCGATTTGGCGCACAGTATAACTGAGCGAAAGGTGTCCGTCTTGGCGGTAAGGCCATGGATTCGTTAGGTTTGCGGGTATTCATGCAGGGTTCAGGGCGTTTGGCGCTTT
>JAIOOZ010000616.1 GCA_021414185.1 Betaproteobacteria bacterium | reverse complement strand
ATCGCGCGCGCCGTGCGCGAAGTGCAGACCTGCCACGTGGCGAATATGCTCGAAGGCGGCATTACGCCGATATTGACGCCTGCGGTGCTGGGGCAGATGGGTTACGGCATCGCGCTCTACGGCATCACGCTACTGCTGCGCATCACGAAGACGATGCAGATGGCGCTCGCAGACCTGAAAAGCGGCGAGCTGAAACTGGTTGGCACCGGCACGCCGTTCGAGGAATACACGAAAATCGTCGGCGTCGAGAAATGGCGCAAGATCGAGCAGGACTTCGGCGGCAAATAATTACGGTGTGTTTGAAATTTTTCCCTCCCCTTGCCCGGAGGAAATCCCCTTGGGGGACAAGGGGAGGGTTAGGGTGGGGATGGGTTGTTGAGTATGTCATGTACCCATCCCCCTCCCAGCCTCCCCCTTGAAGGGGGAGGAGTTTTTAGCATGAGAGGAAAAATGTATGCCCGCCTACTGGCTCGCCCGCTGCAAAATCGACGACCCCGTTCAATACAAGAAGTACACCGACCTCGTCCCCGGCATCATCGCGAAATTCGGCGGCAAGGTGCTGGCGCGCGGTGGACGCTTCAAGATCGTCGAAGGCCCGGAAGGCTTTCACCGCTTCGTGGTGATCGAATTTCCGAACCTCGAGCAGGCGGCGGCATGCCACGCGTCCCCCGAGTACCAGGCGGCCGCGGCATTCCGGCGCGATGGCGGCGGGGTGGTGGAGCAAGTCATCGTCGAAAGCGGCGACGCCACGCACTAGAAGTTCTTCCAAAAGCAATCTGGAACCGCCGATGAACGCAGATAGGTCTAAAGGACTCGACGTGGTGCAGGGCCAGGTGCGGAATTTGATCGGCGTCCATCGGCGTCCATCGGCGGTTGCTTGTCGGTGTAGTGTTTTTGGGATAGGTATTGGTTAATACCATTGTCCTAGATGAAAAAGCGGATTTTTCTGCTAGTATCAACATACTGCGCCGCTTCCCGAACAACCCATGGACACACCGCAAAACGCCACCGCCACCCAGGATGAAATGGCCCGCATCGACCGCGAGAAGGCCGTGCAGGATGCGGTGGTGACCGCCAATCATGAAATCGTCCAACTGCGCTCTGCGGCAACCGCGTTGCGCGACACGCTGGAGATCGAGCGCCAGGACAAGGAACGCAGCGTGCAGGCCGCGGTGCGCGCGGCGCACGACGAAATCCAGCAGTTGAAGGCGACGGTTTCCACGTTGCGCGATGCGCTGGAAGCCACACGGGCGAAGAATTGACATGAAGAAGTCTGCGACAGCGAAACGGCGCACAGGCCGGACGGCCGCCAGATCCGCGATGCCCGCGGTGATCGCCGAGGCGAGAAAAAGCCTGCGCGTGCCGGCCAAAAAGACCGCGCCGCCGCGTGCCGAGAGCGCCGCTTCGCATGCCAGCCGCGACCGCCGCTTGCGTTTTGCCGAACTGCTGCTCAGCATTTCGCAAAAAATGTCAGGCATGGATTCGCTCGACGAAGTGCTGACCGGGCTGGTTGAAGTCACGACCAAGGAACTCAGCGCGGAACGCGGCACGCTGTTCCTGAACGACGCGGAATCCAATGAGCTTTACTCGCGCGTGGCGCAGGGCAATTTCCACCGCGAAATCCGGCTCCTCAACAACAGCGGCATCGCTGGCCATGTCTTCACCACCGGTGAAGGCGTCATCATCGACGATGCGTACGCCGACCCGCGTTTCAACCGCACCATCGACGAGCAGACCGGGTTCATCACGCGCAGCATCCTGTGCGTGCCTATCCGCACCGCCAAGGGCGACATGATCGGTGTCGCGCAGGTGCTGAACAAGGAAAAAGGCTCATTCACCAACGGCGATCTGAAACTGCTGGTGGCGATGACGACGCAGGGCACGCTGGCGCTGCAAAGCGCGCAGTTCATCGAGCGCATGAAGGCGATCCGCAAGCAGGAGCTCGAATTCCTCGACATCGTGTCGGAAGTCACTTCCGACATCAAGATCGGCTCGCTGCTGCAAAAGGTCATGGGC
>JAIOOZ010000615.1 GCA_021414185.1 Betaproteobacteria bacterium | reverse complement strand
TCCAGTCCTTTACAGGTTGATGTGGTCAGTCGGCGCGTATGCCGGCGGTCTTGACGACCTTGCCCCAGCGTTCGGCCTCGTTTTTGATATAAGCGGCGAATTCCGCCGGCGTGTCGCCGCCGGGCTCCGCCCCGTCGCCTGCCAGCTTGGCAATCACCTCCGGCTGGCGCAGGACGGAGGCAATTTGCGAACTCAGTTTGTCGATGATGGCCTTTGGCGTGCCGGCGGGAGCGAGAAGGCCATACCACGACCGCACCTCGAAGCCGGGGTAACCGCTTTCCGCAATGGTTGGTAACTCGGGCGCGACGACGGCGCGCTTCGGGCTCGTGACGGCCAACGCCCTCAGCCGGCCGGTCTTGACATGCGGCATCGACGAAGCGAGCGACAGGAGGCCCACCTGGAGCTGGCCGCCCACGAGGTCGATCACCGCGGGCCCGGTACCCTTGTACGGAATATGCAGCATGTCGATGCCGGCAACTATCTTGAACAGCTCACCGCCGAGATGCGCGGGGCCGCCGGTGCCCGACGAGCCATAATTGAGCTTGAGCGACTTTTCTTTCGCGAGCGCCACGAACTCGCGCACCGAGTTCGCCGGTACCGAAGGATGGACCACCATCAGATGGGGCTGCGAACCAAGCAGCGTGATGGGCGCGAAATCCCGGCTTGGGTTGTAGCTGACCTTGAATATGACCGGGTTGACGGCAAGTATGGTCGCCGAACCGACCAGCAGCGTGTAACCATCGGGGCTCGCGCGCGCCACCAGTTCCGCGCCGATGTTGCCGGCGCCGCCGGCACGGTTATCGACCACGATCGACTGCTTGATGGAATCCGCCAGGCGTTGCGCGACCAGCCTCGACACAATGTCGGTGCCGCCGCCGGGCGCGAAAGGCACGATCATGCGGATGGGGCGATCCGGATAAGTCTGCGCATGCGCAACCGCAAATCCGACGGGCGCAAGCGCCAGAGCGGCCGCGAGCAGCCGGTTCGTCCTCACTTTCATTGCTGCAGAAAACCATCGAGGTTTTGCATGCCGCGCGTGAGTTCACCGCGTTCAATTCGCTTGATCATCGCAGCGAGCGCGGCCTGCGTCGGCGCCGGCCGCCCGACCTGCTCGCCCATCCTGGCAACGTATCCGCACGTGTAGTCGATTTCGGTGCGGCGCCCCTTGGCCAGATCGTGCCCGACCGAGCCCGTGTGCGGCACCTTGGAGCGCTCCATCCATTTGCGCCACCCCGCTTCGATTTCACTCAGCGCGGTCGTTTCGCCGTCGGCGGCAGCGCACCACAGGCTCGCCGGCATGCGGAGTATCGGCTCGAGATCATGTCCCAACGCCTGCGCCACGCGGATGGCCTCGCCCGCGCACTTGATGGCAAGCAGCCGCGTCGGCGTGTTCTGCATCAGTTGATGGTCGGTGATACCGGCGGAACCGAGTATGCCGTGGTGCATCGAGTTGGTGACCAGCTTCGCCCAGCGTTCGCCCCACAGGTTGGCCGTCACCTTCGAGCTGTCGACGGCGGAGAGGATTTCCGCGACTGCCAGCGCGCGCGGCGTGACGCGCCCGTGCAATTCCCCGACGCGAAAAACGGTATACGCCTCGCCGCCGGGCGTGCGCGCGCGCTCGATTGCGCCGGGCCCCGTGACGCTCACGCTGATCGTGCTGGCGATGCAGCCCATCGTGCGGTCTGCACCGACGATGGCCGCGATTTCATCTTCGTTGAGGCTGTTTTGCACCGAAACGACATAGCCGCCCTCGCGCAGGTACGGCGCAATCATCTTCGTCGTCCACGCGGTGTCGTACGACTTGGTGCAGACGAAGGCGATGTCGATGGGATCCCTGACAAAAGCCTGCACCTGATGGAGATGCATGGCTTCGGCGAGAATAACGACGGAGCCGAGCGGATCGGTGAGACGGATGCCGTGGGCTTTGATGTGCTCCACGTGCTCGGCCCACGAGTCCACCAACGCCACCCGGTAGCCGGCGCCCGCCAACTTGCCGCCGATGTAACCGCCCACCGCGCCGGCACCCAGCACCGCCAGGCGCAAAGCCTTCAGATCAGACATGCAGTAGTTCCCTTCTTTCAGTTGCGCCCGCGATCAGGCCGAGGATGTTCGATTTGGACGGCGTCAATTCACCGCGTTCGATGCGCCGTACGATGGTCGTGAGCCCCCGGTGTATGGGCGCCGCGATGCCCAGCTCGTCCGCCTTGTCGGCGATCATGCCATTGACGGCGTCGATTTCGGAACGGCGTCCGCCGAGTATGTCGCGCCCCAGCGAGCCATGTCCCTTACGCCCCGACTCGGTCTGGCGGGCGAGATACTTGAATAGTGCCGCCTCAACGGTCTGCACACTCGCCTCGTCTCCCCGTGCGGCGCGCAGCCAGCAATCGAGTTCCACGTACACGATGGGCTCCATGTCGAATCCGTGCGCGCGCGCAACCTGCACCGATTCGGCGGCGGCGCCAATGATCAGCTTGCGTATCTGCGCGTCGCCGATGATTTCCTCGTTACAGAGCCCGGTGGCGCCGAGTATGCCCATCTGCATCGCATTGGTGGCGAGCTTGGACCAGCGCTCGCCCCACAGATTGGTGGTGACCATGGAGCCGTCGACGTGCTTCAGCATGGCCGCGAGCCGCTGCGCGCGCGGAGTCACCCGGCAATGGACCTCCCCGATGCGAAAAACGGGATGCGCGTCGCCGCCGGGCAGGCGATGCCGCGCAAGATGGCCGGGCCCGACCGTGCTGACACCTATTGTATTAAGCACGCAGCCGACAGTGCGATCCCAGCCGACGATGTCCGCGATCTTGTACTCGTTGATTGAATTCTGCATCGACACCACGAAGCCTTCCGGCGCCAGATAGTCCCTGATCATGCGCGCGGACCACGCGGTGTCGAATGACTTGGTCGCGATGATCGCGATGTCGACCGGCGTTTTAACCAGCTGCTGCACTTCCGCTATATGCAGCGCTTTCACCGGCAGCGTGTAGTCACCCTGCGTACCGCTGACGCGCACGCCCTTGCCGCGTATCTGCTCGACGTGCTCGGGCCATGCATCGACAAACGTGATGTCGACGCCCGCGCGTGCAAGGTGGGCGCCGACATAGCCGCCGACCGCGCCAGCGCCGATGATAACGGTGTGCGGTTTATCAGTGTGCGGCATTGGTTTTACGGGCCGCCTTGCCGTCCGTGCTGAACGCAGCACGCGCTATCCCGGCCAGCAGTTGGCGAATGTCCTTCACCTCGTCGAGGCGCCGCAGGTCGGCCAGCAATGCCGCGCCCTGCTCGGGCGCGCCGAAATTGCGGAACATCTGGCCGAATTTGAGATCGATTTCCGCGTCGTTGAGCGTATTCATGGCGTGGCCCTTGGGGTACAGGACCTCCGTCTTGATCTGCGCGCCGGCTTTCGTGGTAATGGTCATACGGCACGGCGCCGCCTCGGGAGCGCGCGCGGTGCAGTCTGCGCTTTCGCGCACTTCCACCTTCTGCATCAGTTCTTTTATCCTGACGTCGCCCAGCCGCGCGGGCACGAAGGAAGCGTCCGTCACTTCGCCGTCGAGCAGTGCCGAAATGATCACGAACGGCAGGCTGTGGTCCGCCGTCTCATGGTTGTCGGGCGACCAGCGCGAGCGGTCGCTCGCCATCATCTGCACCGCCGATTTGTACGTTTCGAGTTCGATCTTTGCAATTTCCTGGTCGCCCAGCTGCGGCCGCGCGTCCAGCGCCGCCCACACCGCCGTCTGGCCGTGATAGCAGATCGGAAAACATTTGAAATGCGTGCGCTCGATCCAGCGTTGTTTCGCGTTGTCGTCCGGCAGCGGCCATGCGAAGCGTCCGACCGCGTCCCATAACCCGCCTTTGCCTTCGAATACCGAAGTGGGGCCGGTAAATCCTTCCTGCGCGAGATAAGCCGCAAACACCGCGTTGCGCGATGCGTTCGCGCCGGCACAGCCTTTCCAGTTGGACAACTCGCCCTGCCGCGTCTGATACAGCGCCATATTGGGCGCCAGCGCCAGCGCGATCGCGTTTTCCATCTGCGCGTCGGTGAGCCGCAGCAGCTTTCCCGCGCCGAGCACGGAAGCCAGGATCGAATAGATAGGCTGGTCCCAGCCCAGGGAATTGATGTCGATAGCATCGCAGAAACTGCAGTACACGTCGTACGCAAGCGCCATCGCGTTGATGACGGCCGGACCGTCGGCCTCGACCGTCTCGGCGACCGCGAGAACCGCCGCCATGACGTCGCTGGGATGGCCGCCGCTTTTGCCGCGGTACATGTCGCTCATGTCGGAAAACCGCAGCATCACGCCGTTGGCGAAGGCCGCGGCTTCCGGCGCCGCCTGCGCGGTCGTGCCCCAGATGGTGGCGGCAGGATTCCCCGTATGGCGCAGCGCGATCCGGCGCGCCATCTGGCAGAGCGGGGCGTCGTAGGCGAGCAACGCGCAACCTATGGTGTCGATCAGCCGCCGCTTGCAGGCGAGCACCGCGTTTGGCGTCAATCGCGCGGGTTCGGCGCGGCGCCAGAATTCGACGAGAGCTTGGGTAGTGGCATCCATCCTGGGGTCCGCTGTGAACTGGAATTTTTCTGGTCGTCTCTTTGCCGCTTGCGCGGTTGCGCGATAACCCTTACGCAGCATGAAATTGGCTCGTGGCGTGGCCAACTGCGCGAGACCTTCGTCGCAATCGGCTTTCTCCTCGTGAACTGCCCGGCGATGATGTCGCCGTTGTTCTGTATTCCATGCCGCGCTGGCGCGCAGGCTGTCTGCATTATAAACAATTTTGTTGTGCCGGCCAGTTTGCGCACCACGCGGCACGTCGTGAAATGCGCTGATCTGGACCTTCGTATCAATATTTGGAACGAACACAGAAAGCCTGCACATAATCCATGCGATGCGCAGCGCAATCGGCGATAATAAAACGCAGTGAACAATCCGCCGCCGGCATTTCCGGCGCGCTGTTATTGAAGCCACTGACAACGACATTGACACGGCAGCGCAACGAAAAGCTGTGCAGATCGGCGAGGAGAACATAATGCGGGCAACGGGCGGCCATCGGCTGAGTACGGTCTTTCAGCACATTTCGCGTGCAGGCGTGCTGGCGCTGGTATTGGTGAGCATGCCATGCACGGCCACCGGCGCAGTGGCCGCCGACGCGTATCCCAGCAAACCCATACGCTTCGTGCTCGGCTACGCGCCGGGCGGCGCCTCCGACGTGGTGTCGCGCATCGTCGGCACGCGCCTCTCCGAGGCATTGGGACAGCCTGTCGTCATCGACAACCGGCCCGCGGCTGCGGGTTCCGCCGCGGCCGGCATGGTGGCGCGCACGCCTGCCGACGGCTACACGCTGATGCTCGCCGCCACCAGCACCCTGGCGGTAAATCCGAGCATGTATAAAAGCCTGCCCTACGATTCGCTGAAGGATTTCACCTATCTCGCCAACTTCGTATCGATGCCGAATCTCCTGGTGGTCAATCCCAACCTGCCGGTCAAGTCCGTGCCCGAGTTGATCGCGCTGGCCAAGGTAGAAGGCGGCAAGCTGACTTTCGCCTCCGCAGGCGTCGGCAGCTCCAACCAGTTCACGGCCGAGCTGTTCAACTACATGGCCAAGATCAAGATGACGCACATCCCTTACAAGGGCGGCGGGCCCGCCATGGTCGACGTCGCCGGCGGCCAGGTCTCCCTCATTTTCGCGACTATCGTGTCGGCCATCCCGCTCGTGAAGTCGGGCCGCTTGCGCCCGCTCGGTGTCACGTCCGCGCAGCGCTCACCGAGCATGCCCGAGGTGCCGGCGATCGCCGAAGCCGGGCTGCCCGGATACGAAAGCACTATATGGTATGGCATGGTCATGCCGGCGGGCGCACCCCGCGCAATCGTTGCCCGCCTCAGCTCCGAGGTCGAGAAACTGCTCACCATGCAGGACGTGAAAGACCGCTTTCAAACACTGGGGGCGGACATCATGTACTTGCCTCCCGAGCGGTTCGAGCAGTACGTGCGCGCGGAGATCAAGAAATGGAGCGTCGTCGTCAGGGAAACCGGCATGCGCGCGGAATAGCGCGCCGCAACAAGGAGTTCGCACAGCAATGCATAAAATGAAACTGACTCCGGGCATCGTCCCGCTGATTTTCGCAGCGGGATTGGCGCACGCCCAGGCTTACCCAAACAAGCCGGTGCGCATGATAGTGCCGTTTGCAGAGGTGGACGCGTCCGGACTCGTTAGCCGCAGGCCCGTTCGCGGGAAGGACGCGCAGGCCGCCGGGTTCTACTCAGTGGCGATGAAAGTGCCGGAATCGTATCCTACGAAGCCCGTCCGGTTAATTGTTCCCTTTGCTCCAGGCGGCGGCACCGACATCGTCGCGCGCGCCATCGCGATGAAAGTCGGTGAAACGCTGGGGCAGTCGTTTGTCGTCGAGAACCGCACCGGCGCGAACGGCAACATCGGCATGGAGCTCGCGGCCAGGGCGCAGCCCGACGGCTACACGCTGAGCTTCACGTCGAGCGCTCTCGCCATCAACCCGAGCCTGTACAAGAAGCTGGGCTACGACCCGATCGCAGATTTCGCGCCGATCACGCTGGCCACGCTGATTCCGTTCATCCTGGTAACGCACCCGTCGGTCCCCGTCGGCTCGGTGCGCGAACTCATAACATATGCCACCGCCCGCCCGCGTCAATTGAGTTATGCGTCGTCGGGCACGGGAAACGCAACGCATCTGTCGATGGCGTTGTTCGAAAGAATGGCGAAACTCGAGCTCGTGCACGTCCCATACAAGGGCACCGGGCAAGGGATTATCGACGTCATGGGCGGGCACGTGCAGCTCATGTTCGGCGCGATCCCGTCAACGATGCCGCAGGTGCGCGCGGGCAAGCTCAAACTGCTGGCGGTGTCCACTGCAAAGCGCACCTCGGTGCTGCCCGACACGCCGACCGTCGCGGAAAGCGGCGTAACCGGCTACGAACTGGCCTCGTGGTACGGCGCGCTGGCGCCGGCGGGCACGCCCGCGGCGATCATCAACCGGCTCAACCGCGAAATGGTCAGGGTGCTCAACCAGCCCGAAGTCAAATCGCGCCTGACCGAAGAAGGCGCGGAGCCGGTCGGCAACTCGCCGCAACAGTTCGCGGATTTCATACGCTCGGAGCGCGGCAAGTACGCCGACGTAGTCGCTGCTGCGCGCGTGCCGGCGGAGTGACAATTGCCATGACCTGCATGCGCAGCATCAAATACCTGGCGATACCCGGCATCGCCCTGGCCTTCTGCACAGGAACAGGCGCCAGCCTCGCCCAAAACTATCCCAGTAAACCGCTCAGGATCATCGTGCCGTTCGCCCCGGGCGGAACCACCGACATACTCGCGCGCGTCCTCAGCGAGCGGCTGTTCGAGCGATGGGGCCAGCAGGCGGTGATCGATAACCGCGCCGGCGCCGGCGGCAATATCGGCACGGAACTCGTCGCCCGCGCGGCGCCTGACGGGTACACGATGCTGCTCGGCACGATGGGGATACAGTCGGTGAACATCAACCTGTTCGCAAAACTGCCGTTTGACCCGATCAACGATTTTGCCCCGGTGAGCCTCCTCGCCTACACGACAACGCTGCTGGTGCTACACCCTTCCATGCCGACCAGGTCGGTCAGGCAACTGATCGCATTGGCGCAGGCGCGGCCGGGCCAATTGAATTTTTCCGGCTCGGGCGTCGGCACCATCAATACGATGTCCGCGGAAATGTTCAAGATGGCGGCGAAAGTGAATGCAGTCGTGATCAATTACAAGGGCGGCGCGCCAGCCCTCACCGCCGTGATGAGCGGCGAAACCAACGGTATGTTTCTGACCGTCGCACCCGCCCTGCCTTTGGTGAAGTCGGGGCGCTTGCGCGCCGTCGCGGTAGGCGCGGCAAAGCGACATCCTTTGCTGCCCGAAGTGCCGACCGTCAGCGAATCCGGACTGCCGGGATTCGATATCAGTTCGTGGTACGGCGTGTTGTTGCCCGCGGGAACACCAAAGTCCATCGTCGGCAGACTGAACGAAGCCATTGCCGCGATCGTGAAGAACCCGATCATCTACCAGCAATTGCTGGATATCGGCGTCGAGCCCGTCTCCAACACGCCCGAGCAGTTCCTCGCCCTCGTCCAGGCCGACACGGCCAAATGGGCGCCGGTAGCCCGGGCCACTGACGCAAAGCAGAATTGACTGCGCTGATGGAGTTTTCACGTGTGCTCGGCGGCGAAAGCGCGGACTACGGCGTGCGCGTGCCGCCGTCGCACGATGCCGAGTCGCCGTGGGTCTACAACACCAAAATCCCGATGGATGGGTTGTTCAGGTCATTCGTCCATATTGCTGCTGGTTTACTGGCATTCGCAAGCTGCTCTCCCGCCGCGCATGGCCAGCAATACCCCGAAAGACCCGTCCGGCTGATCGTCCCTTATCCGCCCGGCGGCGGCTCGGACCTCGTCGCACGGCTGCTCGCGAGGGAGCTTGCCGAGAAATGGGGCAAGTCAGTCATCGTCGATAACCGGCCCGGTGGAGATGGCGCGATAGGTGCCGGCATCGCAGCCAACACGCCTGCGGACGGACACACTCTGTTGCAGATCATTCTTACGCACGCCGTGTTGCCCAGCATGAAAGACGGCCTGCCTTACGATCTATTGCGCGACTTCGCGCCCATTACCCGCGTCATGGATACGCCCAATATCGTGGTAACGCATCCGTCGCTGCCGGCAAAGTCGATACCAGAACTGATCGCGCTCGCCAAACAGGAAGGCGACAAGCTGCAATACGCGATATCAGGCATAGGCGGTCCATCGCACCTTTCAGCGGAGCTTTTCAACCAGGTTGCGGGCATCAGGATGACCTATATCCCGTACAAGGGCGCGGGGCCCGCGATGATCGATTTGCTGGGCGGGCATGTGAAGCTCGCGTTTTATTCCGTGCCCAGCGCGATTCCGCATTTACGATCCGGCAAGTTACGGGCACTCGCGATCACGAGCGCGACACGGTTGCCGCTGCTGCCGGACCTGCCTACCGTGGCGGAGTCGGGCGTGAAAGGGTACGCGTTTTCAGCATGGTATGGCTGGGTAACGCGCGCGGGCACCCCACGCAAAATCGTCGAACAGCTCAACACCGACGTCGCCTCGGTCCTGCGCACGGAACAGGTAAAGTCGGTGCTGATCAACGAAGGCGCGCAGGTGGAAATCGATACGCCAGCGCAGTTCAGGGCATTGCTCGAAGCGGATCTCAGGAAATGGGGGCGCCTGGTGCAGGAAGCGGGGCTCAAAGGCAAGCAATAGCCTGGGGCGCCAGGCACTTACTTGATTGTTGATGTTCAATCGATAGCAGAAAAGGAGAGATTGATGGGGCAAGCGAAGAGCGATGATGCCTGCGTGACGCTGGCAGGTTGTGGTGACATAGGCACGGGACATACGCCGCCGGAGAGTGCGTTCACGCACGTGGCCGCTGCGCTGCGCAAGGCCGACCTGCGATTCGCGCAGTGCGAAAAGCTGTATTCGGACAAAAAGAATTACCAGGTGCACAGCGGCGCGGCCAAGCTCGAGGCGCTGAAAAAGCCGGAAACGGCCGCCGCCTTCAAGAGCGTGCCATTCGACGTACTATCGCTGGCGTCGAACCACATCGGCGACTGGGGTCCCGAGGCGGTTATCGGCACAGTGGAGACGTTTCAGAAGCTGGGCATACCCACCATAGGCTCCGGCGCGAACATCGCGGAAGCGCGCAAACCGGTAATCCTCGAAAAGAACGGCCTGAAGATAGGCTTCCTCGGCTACTGCTCGGTGCTGCTGCCGCAGTTCTGGGCAACGGAAGAGCGCGCCGGCGCGGCGCCCATGCGCGCTTACACTTTCTACGAGCCCTATGAGTACCAGCCGGGCTCGCCCGCGCGCGTGATCACGACGCCCGACAAGGACGACCTCGAGGCGCTGGTCGAAGACATCAAAAAGCTCAAACCCCAGGTCGACATCGTCGTGATGTCGATTCACTGGGGCCTGCACTACGTAACCCAGCCGCAGGACTATCAGACCATAGTCGCGCGCGCCGCGATCGAGGCCGGCGCCAACGTGATACTCGGCCATCACGCGCACCAGCCGCACGGCATCGAACTCTACAAGGGCGCGCTGATCTTTTACAGCATCGGCAACTTCGTATTTCACCGCCGCGGCGGCGGTCCCGCACCGTGCATGCCTGGCGAGAAGTTTACTCACAAGCAGATCTACTCCCTGGATCCGGACCCCGGCGTACACCTGGACTATCGCCGTCACTGGCAGGAGAGCGGCATCCCGTATCTCACTTTTGATCGCTCGGGATTGCGCGAGGCAACCTACCTGCCGACGTTCCTCGACGAAGATGGGAAGCCCGCAATCCTGCAGCCCGACGACCCGCAGTTTGAGACATCACGCATTTATCTCGAGTGGCTGGCGAAAGATCTCAAAGACGGCATCAAGAACATCCCGGCGCGCGACGGACAGTACGTGCTCTACGAACGCAAGGGTTGAGCGGAAAAGCGAGCTGCGATGTGAAGGACGGTGCGATTGCAACGGGGTTTGTCGCGAAGTCCCCGTCCGGCAGTTATGCCCTGCCGTTAACGCCGCAGGCGGACGCCGCGCAACGGCCCGCTCAGATCAGCTTTTGCAGCCGCAGGCTGGCTACGGCCTGCGCGTCGTAACCCAGCCAGTCGCGCAAAATCTTGGCAGTGTGCTCGCCGAGCTTGGGCGGCGGCGTGCGGTAGGTCGCGTTGCTGCCGTCGATGCCGATGCCGAGGCCGACCTGCGGCACGCGGCGTCCGCCACTGTCCGCTGTATACAACAAGCCGCGCGCAATCAATTCCGTGTCCTGCGCGAGGTCTTCAACGCTGTTGACCGGCCCGGCCGGCACTTTCGCCCGCATGAAAAGCTGCAGCCATTCGTCGCGCGGCTTCGTTTTCAGAATCGATTGAATGTCGGCAACGATCTCCGCGCGCGCGCCACGACGGTCGGCATTGCTGGCGTGACGCGGATCCTCGCCCTTCTCCGCCTGCCCGACGGCCTGCCAGAAACGTTTCCAGATTGCGTCGTTGCCGAGACCCAGCGTCAGCGGCTTGTCCTGCGTGTCGAACGCCTGGTACACCGCGATCACGCTGTCTTTCGCACCCGTGCGCTGCGGCACTTCGCCGGTGCCGAGGTACGGCACGATGCGCGGCGACATGAAGCGCGTCATGCTGTCCACCATTGCGATGTCGATATGATGGCCTTTGCCGGATTTGGCACGCTCGAACAGGGCGGCAAGCGTTGCCATCGCGGCGTCCATGCCGGAAATCAAATCGGCAGCCGGCGTGCCGACTTTCTGCGGCGGGCTGTCTGCTTCTCCGGTGAGGTCCATCACGCTGCTGTAGCCTTCGGCGATCAGGTCGTAGCAGGGAAAGTCTTTGCGCGCGCCGGTGAGCCCGAAGCCGGTCAATGAGACGAACACGAGATCGGGTTTCACCGCCTGCAACGCCGCGTAATCGATGGCGAGCTTTTTCTGCACGCGCCCGACCAGGTTGACGATGACGACGTCCGCCTTCTTGACGAGGTCGTGCAGGACCTTGCGCCCGGCCTCGCCGCTGTAATCAAGCGTGATGCTTTCCTTGTTGCGGTTGACGGAAAGGAACCACAGCGATTCGCCTTCGTGCCACGGCGGCCCCCATGCGCGGCAATCGTCGCCGCTGCCCGGCCGTTCGATCTTGATCACGCGCGCACCCATGTCGGCGAGCAACATCGTCGCATACGGCCCGGCGATCGAAGTCGTCAGGTCGATGACCGTCACGCCAGCCAG
>JAIOOZ010000614.1 GCA_021414185.1 Betaproteobacteria bacterium | reverse complement strand
ATGGGTCTTTGCGTTGGCAGTGATTTCATCATAAGCGGCGCGCACTTCGTCGGCGCTGCGCAGGCCGAGACGGACCACGCCGGCTTCGGTCTTGTGCAGGATGTCCGGTGAATCGACTTTGATGACGACCGGGAAGCCGGTTTTTTGCGCGGCTTCGGCAGCGGCCGCGGCGGATTGCACCAGGGTTTCGCGCGGTGCGGTGACTCCCCACGCCGCGACGACCTGCTTGCTCTCGCTTTCGGACAGCGCGCTATAGCCGGCGGACTTGATCTGCTCCAAAGCTTTTTTCTGTGCGGCGTTGAGCTCAGGCACTTGCGCGGTACTGCCGGCCGCGCGTTGATCGCGCCACGCGTGATAGTCGATCAGGAACTTGAGGCCGCGCGCGAGTTTTTCCGGTGAATAGAAGATCGGGATGTTCGATTCCTTAAGCTTCGGCAGTGTCGCCTTGTCGAAGCGGCTGGCGGTCCAGAAAAAAACCACCGGCTTGTTGCTGGCGTCGCGCTGCGCCATGACGTGATCGACCTGGTTGCCGGCGCCGGCGCTCGCGATGACGAGTGTGCCGACGGTCGGCTCGCTGATCATGTAATCCATGATTTTCGGAAAATGCTCGCCGCGTGCGAAACCGGTCACGTCCGCCGGGTTCGCCGCCCAGCCGAAGTCCTTGAGGATGGCGTTGATGCCGTCGCGCGCTTTGGGCGTCAGCGCGGGCAGGTCGAGCCCGGCCAAACCCAGCATGTCGGCGGTGAGCGAGCTGATGCCGCCGGAGTGCGACACCACTGCGACGCCGCGCTGCTTTGGTTTCTTCGCGTTGGCAAGCAAATGCGAGACTTCGAGCAACTCATCGTAGTCCTGCACGCGGATGACGCCGTACTGCTTGAACACCGCTTCGTACAAAGCATCCGCGCCAGTCAAGGCGGCGGTATGCGACCGCGCTGCTTCCGCGCCCGACGCCGAGCGCCCGATCTTGATCAGCACGATGGGCTTGCCGCGGTCGGCGGCGAGCTTGGCGACCGCAATGAACTTCTGCACGTCCTTGAAGCCTTCGACAAATCCCGCGATGACGCGCGTGTTGGGGTCGTCGATCAGATAGCGCGCAAAGTCGGCGAAGTCGAGATCGGTTTCATTGCCGGTGGAGATGATGTGCGAGAGGCCGATGCCGGCATCCACTGCGCGCAGCAGGAAAGGGCCGAACGCGGTGGCGCCGCTCTGGCACACGAGCGCGATGTGCCCGGTCAATCCGCCGAGCGTGCGCGACGACGCCGTCGCCCAGATGTTGTCCCTGACATTGGCGAGGCCGAGGCAGTTCGGACCGGTGATGCGCAGGCCGGATTCTTTGGCATAAGCGCCGACTTGTTTTTGCAGCTCAAGGCGCTCGGGGATGCCGCGTTCTGCAAACCCCGCCGATATCACCAGCGCCGAGCCGGCCTTTTTCGCGACGCATTCCTTCATCACCGGCAGCACTTTGTCGTAAGGCACGACGATGCCCACGAGGTCCGGCGCTTCGGGAAGGTCGGCGATGCTGCGGTAGCAC
>JAIOOZ010000043.1 GCA_021414185.1 Betaproteobacteria bacterium | reverse complement strand
TTTCATCACATGCACGTCGCCATCGAAGCCGATCTCGCCGACGGCAGCCGCATCAGCGCGATCTGCCGCGGGCCCAAGGGATCATGGGGCGTGCCGCTCGACCCTGCCGCCCATCGCGAGAAGCTCCTCGACTGCATGAGCCGCGCCCTGCCGCCGGCGCAGGTCGACGAACTGCTCGGCCTCTTCGAGCGGATTGAGGCGCTAGACGCCGGTGGCGTAAAAAAATTAATTGCGCTGATAGCCTCGGCGACTCAACAGAAAGAATGATCATGCACAAACACCAAAAACTCATGGCCGCGGTTTTGCTGATTGCTGGATTCCCCTGCGGCAGCGCACTCGCGCAAAACGCTTATCCGACCAAGCCACTCAGACTGATCGTGCCGTTTGCACCTGGCGGCGGGACGGATATCGTCGCGCGCCTGCTCGCGCAGAAGCTCACCGAGTCTTTCAAGCAGACGGTGATCGTCGACAACCGCGCGGGCGGCGGCGGCACCATGGGCGCCGAAACCACCGTGCGCGCGACACCCGACGGCTATACGACGATCATCATGTCGGGCAGTTACGCGACCAACGCCGCAATGTACAAGCTGCCGTACGATCCGGTGAACGACATCCTGCCGATGGGGCTCATCGGCGATACGGCGTTCATTGTCGCGCTCCACCCGGGCGTGCCGATCAAAAACGTGGGCGAACTCGTCGCGTTCGCCAAGGCCAAACCGGGCGCGCTCAACTACGGCTCGTCGGGCACCGGCGGTATCGCGCACCTCTCCGGCGAATTGTTCGACATGCTGGCGGGGACGAAGTTGACGCACATCGCGTACAAAGGCACCGGCCCGGCGCTGAACGATCTCCTTGGCGGCCAGATCCAGCTGATTTTCGGCAGCGCGCCGGCCACCATTCCGCTGGTGCGCGCCAACCGCCTGCGCGCCATCGCCGTCACCACCACCAAGCGCTCGGCGGCCCATCGCCGTCACCACCACCAAGCGCTCGGCGGCTCTCCCCGATCTGCCCACCGTCGCCGAAGCCGGCGTTCCCGGTTATGAAGTCGTGCTGTGGTACGGCGTGTTGGGCCCCAAGGGACTGCCGAAGAACATCGTCGCGCGCTGGAATGCCGAAATCCGCAAAGCCACCAAACTGCCGGACCTCAAAGAGCGGCTTATTTCGGAAGGTTTCGACATCGACGACAGCCCGCCCGAGGTGTTTCAGGCTATGTTGAAGCGCGACGTTGCCAAGTGGATCAAGGTCGCCAAAGAGGCGAAGGTCAAGGCGATCGAGTAGCAGTCCTGCAGGCCGTCCCGGGCCCCTCTGCAAAGAAGTCCGCTTTGGGGGATAATGCGGGTATGAACGAAGAACAGTCCTCTACCGAACAGCCCGGCGACGCGCCTTTTGTGGACGCGCCGCCCAACGAAACGAACCAGGCCAAGCGCCAGCCTGATCCGCGCAGCCGCTTGCGCGAACTGCTGGCCGTGCCCGAGCGCGACCGCTCGGATGCCGTCTGGGACGAAATCATTTCGCTCGAAATCGACATGGCCCCGGGCAACCGCGCACAACCGGCGCAAGGCGAAGGCGGCGGCGGTGGCCGCCAGCAGCAACAACCGGGCGGACGGCAGCAACAGGGCCGGCGTCCCGAACAACAGGCCCGCCAGGGTCAGGACCCGGCAGGCCGCAACAAGTCAGGCAAGCGCTTCTTCCAGAAACGCAAACGCGGTCCCGGCGCGCCTAACGACCGCTAGTCGGCTCTGCCGCTGCGCGAGCGGCGGGCCTTTTCGAGAGACGCAAGGCGAGAGACGAGAGACGTAAGAGCCGTAAAACCTCCGTCTATCGTCTCTCCTGCATTTTCGTCTCTCCGGGTTCTAAAGCCCGTCTATCGTCTCTCGCCCGGCGTCTCTCCAGATTCTGAAACCCGTCTCGCGCCCAGCGTCTTCTATCGGGACTTTCCTTCGTCCCGCCTTTCAGTCAGCCCTAATGCCGGCCGCTTTCACCACCGTCGCCCAGGTTCCCAGTTCTTTCTTGATGTGGGCGGCGAGTTCGGCGGGCGTGCTGCCGACCGGCTGCGCGCCCACGCCGAGGATTTTTTCCCTGATCTCGGGCAGCGCCAGCGCCTTGGTTATTTCCTGGTGCAGCCGGCTGATCACGGGCGCCGGCGTTCCCGCCGGGACGACCACGCCCTGCCAT
>JAIOOZ010000042.1 GCA_021414185.1 Betaproteobacteria bacterium | reverse complement strand
CCTCCTCGAACCATGAAGCTCGAGCAACGCTTAATTTGAGAGACGAAGCGGGAAGTGATGCGGGGTTTTAACCCCTCTCGCCTCTCCCTGCTCCCCTCTCGGCTCTACGCAGACGGCGTGTCCCGATGAATCAGGTTTGTTGCTAATGCCTGGAGCTGAGGTCGCCGTGGGTCGGTTGCGAATGCTGCAAGGTTCGCGGCCATTAACGAATGGAGGTAGGCCTTGGGTCTTAATCTGGAAGAGAAGCAGGCGATGGTGGCCGAAATCGGCGTGCAAGTTGCGCAGGCACAGGCCATTGTAGTCGCCGAGTACCGCGGCCTTGGGGTCGCAGCGATGACCGATCTGCGCAAGAAAGCGCGTGGTTCGGGCGTCTATCTGCGGGTCCTCAAGAATACGCTCGCGCGCCGCGCCGTCGCTGCGACGCCGTTTGCCGGACTGGCCGAGAAACTGGTCGGTCCGCTGGCTTACGGTATCTGCAGCGATCCGGTGATGGTCGCGAAGGTATTGCAGGATTTTGCAAAAGAGAACGACAAGTTCGTAATCAAAGCCGGTGCAATGGCGAATCTGGTCATGTCTGCCAAAGACGTGGCAACGCTTGCCAGGATGCCGAGCCGCGAAGAACTGCTCGCGAAACTTTGCGGAACCATGCAGGCGCCGATTGCGACGTTTGTGCGGACACTCAACGAGGTGCCGGGCAGGTTCGTGCGCACCGTTGCTGCCGTGCGGGACCAGAAAGAAAAGCAGGCTGCCTGATTAAATTCAGCGGCACGCGTGCTTTCATTACAGACAAATTTTAGGAGAACGACATGGCATTAGCAAAAGCAGAAATCCTTGACGCAATTTCCGGCATGACCGTGCTCGAACTGTCCGGCCTCATCAAGGACATGGAAGAGAAGTTCGGTGTTTCCGCGGCCGCGGCCGCAGTAGCGGTGGCAGCACCTGCCGCCGGTGGCGGCGCAGCAGCCGGCGCAGCCGAGCAAACCGAGTTCGCGGTGCATCTGACGAATTCGGGCGCCAGCAAGGTCAACGTGATCAAGGTAGTACGCGCGGTAACCGGTCTCGGCCTCAAAGAAGCCAAGGACCTGGTTGACGCGGCGCCGAAGGCAGTCAAAGAAGGCGTGTCGAAAGCCGATGCAGACGGCATTCTCAAGCAGCTGATCGAAGCCGGCGCAACGGCTGAAATCAAGTAACTTGGCAGGCGAAACGGGGCTGGCGGGCAACCGCCAGCTTTTCCCTATTGTTGTTTGTGGCCGACCGGCCACGACCGAGCGCATCGTTCGCGGTGCGTTGGGTCGTGTACCGTCTTTCACTCTTGAGGTGCCTCAATGAGCTACTCGTTCACCGAAAAAAAGCGTATTCGTAAAAGCTTCGCCAAACGCGCGAGCGTGCTGCCGGTGCCGTATTTGCTTGCCACCCAGCTCGATTCGTACGCCGCGTTTTTGCAGGAATTCACTGCCCCGGATGCGCGCAAGAGCGAAGGCCTGCAGGCTGCGTTCCAGAGCATATTCCCGATCGAAAGCCATTCGAAGAATGCGCGCCTCGAGTTCGTGAGCTTCGTGCTGGGCGAACCGCCGTTCGACGTCAAGGAATGCCAGCAGCGCGGCCTCACGTTCGCGGCACCGCTGCGCGCCAAGGTGCGCCTGACGATCATGGACAAGGAAGCGTCCAAGCCGACCGTCAAGGAAGTGAA
>JAIOOZ010000041.1 GCA_021414185.1 Betaproteobacteria bacterium | reverse complement strand
GCCGACGAGATGAAAATCGACCGCACCGAACTGCGGCGGCGCAATTTCATTCCGCCCGGGGCATTTCCATATAAGACGCCGACGGCAAGCGTATATGAGCCTTCCGATTTTGCGGGATGCATGGACCAGGCGCTCAAGACGGCGGACTGGGCGGGTTTCGAAAAACGGCGCGCCGCTGCGGTGAAACGCGGCAAGTTGCGCGGCATGGGGCTTTCGACCATCATCGAAGCGACCGGCGCCGGCGTGTTCCCCAAAGACCAGGTCGCCATCGAAGTGGATGCCGCCGGCAAATTGACCGTGTTTACCGTGAGCATGTCGTCGGGGCAGGGCCATGAGACGACTTTCACGTCGGTGGTCGCCGATACGCTGGGCCTGCCGCACGAAGCGGTGACTTTGCGTGAATGCGATCCTGGTCACCCCCTTGTCGGAAATCACACCGGTGGCTCGCGTTCGATGGCGGGTGTGGGCAGCGTATGCAAAATCGCCGCCGAGAAACTGATCGAGCAGGCGAAACCGCTGGCGGCCGAAGAACTTGAGCTCGAGCCCTCGCAGGTCGATTACGGCAAAGGCGCGTTTAGCTCGCGCGACGGCGAGAAGTCGATCAGTTTCGAGCAGCTCGCGAAAAAACTCGCGGGCCGCCATCCGCACCCGATGAATACGCTCGCCGAAGCGACGGTCGGCTCGACCTGGCCCAATGGCTGCCACATCGCCGAAGTCGAAATCGATCCCGACACCGGGGTGACGGAAATCGCCTCTTACGTAGCGGTTGACGACAGCGGCGTCGTCATCAATCACCAGATCGTCGAAGGCCAGGTGCACGGCGGCGTTACGCAGGGCGCCGGGCAGATGTTTTACGAACATGTCATCTACGATCGCGCCAGCGGCCAGTTGCAGACCGGCAGTTTCATGGACTACTGCATGCCGCGCGCCGGCTTTTTGCGCAACATCAAGGTCGGCGACCATCCGCTGCCGAGCAAGCTCAACGCCATCGGGGCGAAAGGCGTGGGAGAATCGGGCTGCACCGCTTCGTTGCCCGCAATCGCCAACGCCATGACCGATGCGTTGCGGCCCGCAGGCGTCGGGCATCTCGACATGCCGTACACGCCGAGCAAGGTTTGGCATTCCATCCAGGCAGCAAGGAAATAAGGGAGTCGCATGTTTGAATTCAATTATGTAAAAGCAAAATCGCTCAGCGAAGCGCAGGCATTCGTTGCGGCCAATCCGGACGCCAAGTTGCTGGCGGGCGGCATGACGCTGATTCCGACCCTGAAGCAGCGATTGGCGCAGCCGACGCATCTCGTCGATATCGGCGGCCTGCCGGAATTGCGCGGCATCGAAGTCAAGGGCACGCAACTCGTGATCGGCGCGGCGAGCCAGCACCATGAGGTCGCCACTTCTGCCGTTGTAAAGAAGGCGATTCCCGCGCTGGCGGCGCTTGCCGACCAGATCGGCGACCCGCAGGTGCGCAACCGCGGCACCATCGGTGGCTCGGTCGCCAATAACGATCCGGCAGCCGATTATCCGGCGGCAGTGCTGGCACTCGACGCGACGGTAGTCACCAATAAGCGCGAAATCGCGGCGGGTGATTATTTCCAGGGCATGTTCGCCACCGCGCTGGAAGAGGGCGAGATCATCGTGTCCATCAAATTCAATATCCCGAAGCGCGCGGCGTATGAGAAGTTTCCGCACCCGGCGTCGGGTTATGCCATGGCCGGCGTATTCGTTGCCGAAGGCGCCAAAGGTTTGCGCGTGGCAGTCACCGGTGCGGCATCCGGCGTGTTCCGTTGGGAAGCCGCGGAAAAAGCACTCGCGAAGAAAATGAGCGTAGATGCGCTCGAAGGCGTGGAACTTGCGACCGACGACATGAACGAAGATATCCATGCCACGCGCGAATACCGCGCCAATCTTGCCCGGGTGATGACCAAACGCGCGCTGCAGAAACTGCTCGCCGCGTAACTCTGAATCCCGATTCCAGAATCCTGACTCCTGAATTTAATCCCATGACAAAAATCGAACTGACCGTCAACGGCACCAAACATTCGCGCGAAGTCGAAGACCGCGCTTTACTGGTGGATGTGCTGCGCGACCAACTCCAGCTTACGGGCACGCATATCGGCTGTGACACCAGCCAGTGCGGCTGCTGCACCGTCCACGTCAACGGGCGCGCGATCAAGTCGTGCACCATGCTGGCGGTGCAGGCGAGCGGCGCCGACATCGTCACCATCGAAGGCATGGCCAAGGGCGACAAGCTGCACCCGGTGCAGCAGGCGTTCACCGACTGCCACGCGCTGCAATGCGGTTTCTGCACGCCGGGGATGATCATGGCGATCAGCGCCTTCCTGAAAGACAATCCGCACCCGACCGATGAAGAGATCTATCACGGGCTCGAAGGCAATCTGTGCCGCTGCACCGGCTACATCAATATCGTGAAAGCGGTGAAGCGCAGCGCCGA
>JAIOOZ010000541.1 GCA_021414185.1 Betaproteobacteria bacterium | reverse complement strand
GAAGGTGAAATCGAAAAACGTGATGGGCGGTGAGTTGAGCGAACCCGACGGCGTGTAGTTCGTGAACCACTGGATGCGGCTGAACACCCAGTCGAGAAAAAACTGCGCCGCGAGCGTTGCCACCGCGAGATAAAAGCCCTTGATGCGCAGGCTCGGAATGCCAAACACGATGCCGACGATGGTGGTTATGCCGCCGGCGAACAGGAAGGCAACGAGCGGGTTCAGATCGGGAACGCGCAACGTCAGGTTGTAGGCGGCATACGCGCCGACCGCCATGAAGCCGCCGGTGCCCAGCGAAATCTGGCCGCAGTAACCGACCAGCAGGTTCAACCCCAGGGCTGCGAGCGAGAGGATCAGGAATGGGATCAGGATCGCGCTGAACCAGTACGGATTCGCGAGAAACGGTACGCCGAAGAACGCGAACGCCACCACCGCCCACACGAAATAGCGGTCCTGGCGAATCGGGAACACCACCTGGTCGGCAGCGTACGTGCCTTTGAACTCACCGACTTCGCGATAAAACATAAACGCTTAGACCCGATCTATGATTTTTTCGCCGAACAGCCCCTCGGGCCGTATCAGCAGAAACAACAGCGCCAAAGTGTAGGCGAACCAGTTCTCGATGCCGCCACCGATAAGCGGGCCGAGGTAGACCTCGGACATTTTTTCGCCAACGCCGATGATGAGCCCGCCTATGATCGCGCCCGGCACCGAAGTAAAGCCGCCGAGGATCACCACCGGCAGCGCTTTCAGCGCGATCAGCGACAGCGAAAACTGCACGCCGAGGCGCGAGCCCCAGATGACGCCGGCGACCAGCGCGACCAAGCCGGCGACGGTCCACACGATGAGCCAGATCTGGTTGAGCGGGATGCCGATCGACTGCGCCGCCTGGTGATCGTCGGCGACCGCGCGCAACGCGCGGCCGATGCGCGTTTTCTGGAAAAAAATCGCGAGCACGATCACCAGCGCACCCGAGACAACGGTGGCGAACAGGTCGTCGCTGCCGACCAGGATGCCGCCGCTGAAGACTTTCTCGAGAATGATGATCGGCTGTTTCGGAATGCCGAGATCGAGCTTGTAGATATCGCTGCCCCATATTATCTGGCCGAAACCTTCGATGAAGAACGTGATGCCGAGGGTCGCCATGAAGAGCGAGATGCCGGGCTGATTGACGAGCGGCCGCAACACCAGCCGTTCGATCGCATAAGCGAGCATCAGCATGATGACGCAGGTCGCGAGGAGTGCCAGCGGCAGCGGCATTTTCTCCATCAGGCGCACCAGCGAGAGTGCCGCAAAGAGCACCATCGCGCCCTGCGCGAAATTGAATACGCCTGATGCCTTGAAGATCAGCACGAGACCAAGCGCGACCAGCGAATAAAGCACGCCCGTCATCAAGCCGCCGATCAGCACTTCGAGAAAGAATCCCATTAGCGCGCACCGCGCGGGAGAGGAGAGAGGGGAGAGGGGAGAGGCGGAAAAACAGACTTCCCCATTGCTTCTCGCTCAAGTGTTCGGGCGGGAAAACGCGCCTCTCGCCTCTCGCTTCTCGCCTGTCGCACTTTCAATGCTGCACTCCCAGATAGGCGTCGATCACCGCCTGGTTGTTGCGCACTTCGTCCGGCGTGCCGTCGCCGATCTTGCGCCCGTAGTCGAGCACCACGACGCGGTCCGACAGGTCCATGACGACGCCCATGTCGTGCTCGATCAGCACGATGGTGGTGCCGAACTCGTCGTTGACGTCGAGTATGAAACGGCACATGTCTTCCTTCTCCTCGACGTTCATGCCCGCCATCGGCTCGTCGAGAAGCAGCATGTCCGGCTCGGCGGCAAGCGCGCGCGCCAGCTCGACGCGCTTCTGCATGCCGTACGGCAGCCGCCCGACCGGCGTCTTGCGGATCGCCTCGATCTGCAGGAAGTCGATGATCTGCTCGACCGTCCGGCGATGCTCGATTTCTTCCTTCAGCGCCGGACCGAACCAGATCGCCTGCGCGAGAAAGCCGGCGTGCATTTTCAGATTGCGCCCGGTCATGATGTTGTCGAGCACGGTCATGCCTTTGAACAGCGCGATGTTCTGGAACGTGCGCGCGATGCCCTGCTGCGCCGCTTCGTGCGGACGCATCTGCTTGCGCGTCACGCCCTTGAACGTGATGCTGCCCTGCTGCGGATGGTAGACGCCGTTGATTACGTTCAGCATCGAGCTCTTGCCGGCGCCGTTGGGCCCGATGATGGCGCGGATTTCATGCTCGCGCACGTCGAAGCTCACTTCGGCAAGTGCTTTCACGCCGCCGAACGCGAGCGATATGTTGTCGATCTTGAGAACGACGTCGCCGATGCTGCGCGTTTGATTCATGCGGGGGCCCGGCTCAGCCTGCCTGCTTCAACTGCTCGGGCGCGAACGTGCGCGCCGCGCGGATCTGCACGTCGGCGCGCACGATGCCGCTGCGGCCGTCTTCGAACTTGACCTGGGTCTCGACGTGGCACTCCGTTTTGTCCGAGTACAACGCCTCTATCAGCACACCGTACTTGTCGGCGATGAAGCCGCGCCGCACCTTGCGCGTGCGTGTCAGTTCGTCATCATCCGGATCAAGTTCCTTGTGCAGGATCAGAAAGCGCTGGATCTGCGAGCCGGCCACCGCGTCTTCGCGCGCAAGCTCGGCATTCACCTGCTCGACGCACTCGCGGATCAGTTCATAAACTTCGGGCTTGCCGGCAAGGTCGGTATACCCCGAGTACGGAATCGCGCGCCGCTCGGCCCAGTTGCCGACCGAACCGATGTCGATATTGATGAACGCGCCGACCGCATCGCGCCCATTGCCGAAAGCGACGGCTTCCTTGATGTGCGGAAAAAACTTCAGCTTGTTCTCGATATAGTTGGGCGCGAACATCGCGCCGCTCGTGAGCTTGCCGACGTCTTTGGCGCGGTCGATGATTTTCAGCTGGCCGCGATCGTCGAAAAAACCGGCGTCGCCCGTGCGGAAATAACCGTTGGCGTCGATCGACTCCGCGGTCGCCGCCGGCTGCTTGTAGTATTCCTTCAGCAGCATCGCGCCGCGCACCAGCACTTCGCCGTTGCCGGCGATGCTCACTTCCACGCCCGGCGCCGGCGTGCCGACCGTATCGAAACTCACCGCGCCGTCAGGCTGCAGGCAGACGTAGGCGCAGGTTTCGGTCGACCCGTAGAGTTGCTTGAGGTTGACGCCGATCGAGCGGTAAAAGCGAAAAAGGTCCGGCCCGATCGCAGCACCCGCCGTATACGCCACGCGGATGCGGCTCATGCCCAGCACATTGCGCAGCGGACCGAAGATCAGCAAATTGCCGAGCGTGTATAGCAGCCGGTCGGTAAATGCCACCGGCTTGCCGTCGAGCACTTCGGCGCCGCAGCGCCGCGCGACTGCTGTGAAAAACGCAAACAGCGCGCGCTTGATTGCGCTCGCGTCTTCCATGCGGATCATGACGGTGGTCAGCAGGTTTTCAAACACGCGCGGCGGCGCGAAATAGTAAGTCGGCCCGATTTCGCGCAAATCGGTCATCACCGTGTCGCCCGACTCCGGACAATTGATGGTGAACCCGGCGACCAGCCACTGCGCGTACGAAAACAAATGATCGCCGACCCACGCCATCGGCAGGTACGACAGCATGCTGTCGTCGCTGTTGAGATGATCGAAACCGGCGCCGCCCTGCGCCGACACGATGAAAGCATTGTGCGTCTGACATACGCCCTTGGGCTTGCCGGTCGTCCCCGACGTATACAGCATGATGCCGGTGTCGGACGCCTTGCCCTGCGCGACTTCGTTCGGGTAAAAATCGGGATGCGCGGCGTCGTAAGCACGGCCCGTCGCGATCAAAGTGTCGTAGCTCTGCAATTGCGGCTGGTTGTAATGGCGCATGCCGCGCGGGTCGTCGTAAATGATGTGCTTGAGCAGCGGGCAGCGCGGCAGGATTTCCAGCAGCTTGTCGACCTGCTCCTGGTCTTCGACGATCGCGAACTGCGCTTCGGCGTCGTCGAACACGTAGACCATCTCATTGGCAACTGCATCTTGATACAGAGGTACCGGCACGCCGCCCAGCGACTGCGCCGCCGCCATCGCCCAGTAAAGACGCGGCCGGTTGTCGCCGATGATCGCCAGCGTGTCGCCGCGCTTGAAACCGAGGGACGCCAGCCCGCATGCCAGCACTTTGACTTCGTCCGCGACTTCGCTCCAGCTCCAGGTCTGCCAGATGCCGAGGTCTTTTTCACGCACGGCCGGCTTCTGCCGCAGGCGTTCGGCGTTGGCCAGCAACAGACGCGGAAAGGTGTCGGGTCGTGCTTGATGGTCCGGCATCGCCGGTCTCCTCCGTCAGCTCAGGAAGGCATCTTATGGGTATCGACCATGAGCGGCAAGACTTACGCGATTCTTACCGCCGGCAAGCCTGTGCCACGCGCTACATATTGCGCCGGTACTGGCCTCCGACTTCGAACAATGCCTGCGTAATCTGGCCGAGCGAACAGCTGCGCACGGCGTTCATCAATTCGGCAAACACGTTGCCGTTGGCCATCGCGACTTCCTGGAGGCGTTTTAACGCGGCGGGCGCGGTGTCGCGATGCCGCGCCTGAAAGTCGCGCAGCCGCCTCAACTGGCCCTGCTTTTCTTCTGCCGTCGAGCGCGCGAGCTGGATGGTGTTGCCGGCTTCGACCGGCTGCGGATTGCGGAAAGTGTTCACGCCGACGATGGGCAGCGTGCCGTCGTGCTTGCGCGTTTCGTAATACAGCGACTCTTCCTGGATGCGGCCGCGCTGGTAGCCGGTCTCCATCGCGCCGAGCACGCCGCCGCGCTCCGCGATGCGCTCGAATTCGGCAAGCACCGCGGCTTCGACGAGATCGGTCAATTCCTCGATGATGAACGAGCCCTGGTTCGGGTTCTGGTTGCTGGCAAGGCCCCATTCGCGGTTGATGATGAGCTGGATCGCCATCGCGCGGCGCACCGACTCTTCGGACGGCGTCGTTATCGCCTCGTCATACGCGTTGGTGTGCTGGCTGTTGCAATTATCGTAAACGCCGATCAGCGCCTGCAGGGTGGTGCGAATGTCGTTGAAGTCGATTTCCTGCGCGTGCAGCGAGCGCCCCGAAGTCTGGGTGTGGTACTTGAGTTTCTGGCTGCGCCCGGAAGCACCATAAAGATCGCGCATGGCGACTGCCCAGATGCGGCGCGCGACACGCCCGATCACCGAATACTCCGGGTCCATACCGTTGGAGAAAAAGAACGACAGGTTGGGCGCGAAGTCGTCGATCTGCATGCCGCGTGCACGATAGGCTTCAACGTAAGTGAAGCCGTTGGCGAGCGTGAACGCGAGCTGAGAGATCGGGTTCGCCCCCGCTTCCGCGATGTGATAACCGGAAATCGACACCGAATAGAAATTGCGCACCTGCTCGCGCGCGAAGTACTCGGCGATGTCGGCCATCACCTTCAACGAAAACTCGGTCGAGAACAGGCAGGTGTTCTGGCCCTGGTCTTCTTTCAGGATATCGGCCTGTACGGTGCCGCGCACCGTCTGCAGAGTGCGCGCGCGGATGTCCGCGGCTTCCTGCGCCTGCGGCGCACGGCCGTGTTCTTTTTGGAATGCGTCCAGCTGCTGATCGATCGCCGTATTGAGAAACATCGCGAGTATGGTCGGCGCCGGCCCGTTAATCGTCATCGATACCGAGGTGTTGGGCGCGGTCAGGTCGAAGCCGCCGTAAAGCACTTTCATATCGTCGAGCGTTGCTATCGACACGCCGGAATTGCCGACCTTGCCGTAAATGTCGGGGCGCTCGTGCGGATCGCAGCCATAGAGCGTGACGGAATCAAACGCCGTTGACAGGCGCGTCGCCTCCGCATGCGCGGACAGCATTTTAAAACGGCGGTTGGTGCGGAACGCATCGCCTTCGCCCGCGAACATGCGCGTGACATCTTCGTTTTCGCGCTTGAACTGAAACACGCCCGCGGTAAATGGAAAATAGCCGGGCAGGTTTTCGCGCCGCAGCCAGTTCAACAGTTCGCCGTGGTCGGCGAATTTAGGCAGCGCCACTTTGGGCAGATGCGTGCCGGACAAAGTCGTCACGGTGAGCTGGGTGCGGATTTCGCGGTCGCGCACTTTCACCACGTGCTCGTCGCCCGTATACGAAGCCTGTACCTGCGGCCAGCCGTCGAGCAGGGCTTTGCTGCCGGCATCCAGCGCGCGGTCGCGGCCGGCAATCAGTGTATCGAGATCAGCAGCCGGTTTGCCGGCGGCTTTCAGCATGCGCCGCGCTTCGCTCAATTGCTGGCGCTCGCGCGCGATGCTCACCTGCTCGCGCGTGCGATGGTGGTAAGCGCGCACGGACCCGGCGATCTCGGCGAGATAACGTACGCGCGACGACGGCACTATGGACACGTTGCCAGTGGAAGCGCGCGAAGTGACGTGCGCAAGACTGCCGGACTGCAGCTTGAGCCCGGCCTCGGCCAGTTTCGGCTTCACCGCCTGGTACAACGCGGTCACGCCGTCGTCGTTAAAGCGCGCGGCGATGGTGCCGAACACCGGCATCTCGTTTGGCGATTTGCCGAAGGCCTCACGATTGCGCTGTACCTGCTTGGCTACATCGCGTTGAGCATCCGCGCCGCCCTTGCGGTCGAACTTGTTAATGGCGACGAAATCGGCGAAATCGAGCATGTCGATTTTTTCGAGCTGGCTGGCGGCGCCATACTCGGGTGTCATCACGTACAGCGAAAGGTCGACGAGCGGCACGATGCCGGCGTCGCCCTGCCCGATGCCCGACGTCTCG
>JAIOOZ010000540.1 GCA_021414185.1 Betaproteobacteria bacterium | reverse complement strand
GGTTGATGACCATGCCCAGGCTGGAACGGAACTTGCGGATATTTAAAGGAATATGACCAAACCGCCCTTGATCAATACGGTAGTGCGTATCGCACTGGCTTTCGCCGTGTGGTCGGGGCTGCTGTTCGCGTCGTCGCAGGCCGTGGCAGTCGTGCCGACGCTGACCAGCATCGCGCCGGTGACCGGCAGCCGTCTGCAAACCCTCACCGTGACCTTTACGGGGACCGGATTTTCGGCGGTCGTGAGCTCAGTGAATGTTGGTGCCGGCATCGCGGTGAATTCCACCAACGTCGTCAGCGCGACGCAGATCGACGCCAATATCACCATCAGCAATGCGGCCGCCACCGGCGCGCGCAATTTCTCCGTGACAAATTCCGGTGGCGGCGGCGGCACTTCCGCTACCCGTGTGTTTACGGTAATCAACCCGGCGCCGACGCTGGCGAGTATTGCGCCCGTGAGTGGCAACGTGGCGCGGGGAGTAGCGACGGTGGTGCCGGTTACGTTTACGGGCACTGGCTTCAACGCAGCGAGCACGGTCAACATCGCAGGCGCAGCCGGCGTGTCGATAGCCGGGCTGGCGGCAAACGCCGCCGGCACAACCCTCACGGGGAACGTGACGATAGCCGCCGCCAGTGCAACCGGCGTGCGCACATTCTCGGTGACCAACCCGGCGGTTCTCGGGTTAGGTGGGGGCACCTCTGCTACGGTGAACTTCACAGTAACGAATCCGCTACCGACGCTGGCGAGCGTCGCGCCGGTAAGCGGCAATGTCTTGAAAGCGGCTGCCAACAACGTGGTGATTACGTTGACGGGCACGGGCTTCAATACGGCGACCACGCTCAACATTGCAGGCCCATCCGGGTTGACGACCGGGGCGCTGGCGCTGAACGCGGCTGGCACGACGATAACGACGACAGTGACAATACCGGCGGGTACGCCGACCGGCGTCAACACATTTTCCGTGACGAATCCGGCGGTGGGCGGATTGGGGGGCGGAACTTCGGCAACGGTGAATTTCACCGTGACGAACCCTTTGCCAACGCTGGCGAGCATAGCGCCGAATACGGGCGTCCGGTTTCAAGGCGTCGCCAACGTGGTGGCAGTTACCCTGACAGGCACCAACTTCAATGCGGCGAGTACGGTCAACATCGCGGGCGCCGCCGGCGTATCGATAGGTCCGCTGACGGTGAATGCGGGGGGCACGCAGATCACGGCCAACGTGACGATAGCGGCGGCCGCGGCAACGGGCGTGCGCACATTCTCGGTTACCAATCCTGCGCCGGGAGGCGGTACTTCGGCAACAGTGAACTTCACGGTGACGAACCCGGTGCCGACGCTGGCGAGTACTGCACCGGTGAGCGGCGACCGGTTGCAGGGCGTGGCAAACGTTGTGGCGGTGACGCTGACAGGCACCAACTTCAATGCGGCGAGCACCGTTAACGTCGCCGGTGCAGTCGGCGTATCCATCGCAGGGCTGGCGGTGAACGCGGCGGGCACACAGATTACGGGAAACGTCACGATAGCGGCGGGCGCGGCCAGCGGCATGCGCACCTTCTCGGTAACAAATGCAGCGCCGGGCGGCGGAACGACCGCGACGGTGAACTTCACGGTAACGAATCCGGCACCCACGCTTGCGAGCATTGCGCCGGTAAACGGCACGATGGCACAGGGCGCGGCGACGGTGGTGCCGGTAACGCTGACGGGCACCGGTTTTAACGCGGCGACCACGGTCATCATTGCCGGCGGAGCCGGCGTGTCGATAGCGGGGCTGGTAGTGAACGCAACCGGCACGACGATCACGGGGAACGTGACCATAGCGGCGGCCACTGTAGCGGGGGTGCGCACGTTCTCGGTGACGAACCCCGCAGTTGGTGGCCTGGGCGGCGGCACGTCCGCTACCGTTAACTTCACAGTGCTGAATCCGGTGCCGACGCTGGTGAGTATTGCGCCGGTAAGCGGTAATGTCGCAAATGGCGCGGCGACGGTGGTGGCGGTGACGCTGACGGGCACCAACTTCAACGCTGCGAGCACGGTTTCGATCAGCGGTGTGGGCGTTTCCATCGGCGCGCTGGCGGTGAACGCGGCGGGCACAACTCTCACGGGCAACGTGACAATCGCCGCGGGCACAGCAACTGGCGTGCGTACGTTCTCAGTGACGAATGCAGCAGTCGGCGGATTGGGCGGCGGCACGAGCGGCACGGTGAACTTCACGGTGAACAACCCGGCGCCGACGCTGGCGAGCATCGCGCCGAATATTGGCGTCGTGGCCGAAGGCGCGGCGACGGTAGTGGCGGTGACGTTGACGGGTACCGGCTTCAATTCCGCGAGCACAGTCAATATCGGCGGTGCCGCAGGCGTGTCGATAGGTGCATTGGCGGTAAACGCGGCCGGCACGCAAATCACGGCCAACGTGACAATTGCGGCGGCGGCAGCGAGAGGGGTGCGTACTTTCTCGGTCACGAATCCTGCGCCGGGTGGGGGGACTTCGGCGAACGTTAACTTCACGGTAAACAATCCGGTGCCGACGCTCGCGAGCATCGCGCCGGTGAGCGGCGACCGCTTCCAGGGCGCGCCGAATGTCGTGGCGGTAACGCTGACAGGCACCGGCTTCAACGCGTCAAGCACGGTCAACATCGCCGGCGGCGCAGGCCTGTCTATCGCAGGGCTGGCAGTGGGCGGCGGCGGCACCACGCTTACCGGCAACGTGACGATAGCGGCGGGTACCGCGACCGGTGTGCGGACTTTCTCCGTGACGAATCCGGCCGCGGGCGGCGGCACATCGGCGACGGTGAACTTCACGGTTACGAATCCGCTGCCTACATTGACGACGATTGCGCCGACCTTCGGCGCGAGCCAACAGGGCGCCGCAACAGTTGTCGCGGTAACGCTGACGGGGACGGGCTTCAGCGCGGCGAGCACGGTTTCGATAGGTGCAGCCGGCGGCGTGACGATAGGCGCGCTGGCAGTGAACGCGGGCGGCACGACGCTTACGGGCAATGTCACGATCCCGGCGGGAACTGCGACCGGTATCAGGACTTTCTCGGTGACGAATCCGGCGGTAGGCGGATTGGGTGGCGGCACTACCGGTACGGTGGACTTTACCGTGACTCATCCAATCCCGACGTTGGCGAGCATCGCGCCGGCGAGTGGCGCGGCGTTGGAAGGCGCAGCAAATGTAGTCGCCATCACTTTGACGGGAACGGGTTTCAAGACCGGCATCAGCACCGTCAATATCGGCGGTGCTGCGGGCGTATCGATAGGCGCACTGGTCGTGAACGCCGCGGGCACCCAGATCACGGCCAACCTCACGATAGCGGCGGGTACTGCCCCGGGGGTGCGTACCTTCAGCGTGACCAATCCTGCAGTGAATGCGCTTGGTGGCGGCACGACAGCTACGGTCAATTTCACCGTGACCAATCCGGCACCGACACTGGCAAGCATCGCACCGACTAACGGAGCGTCAACGCCGGGCGCAGCAAACGTTGTAGCTGTAACGCTCACCGGAACGGGTTTCAGGACGGGCATCAGCACGGTCAATATCGGTGGCGCGGCGGGCGTAACGATAGGCGCGCTGGTCGTGAATGCGGCAGGCACGCAAATTACGTCGAACGTGACGATCGCGGCGGGTGCGGCCAACGGCGCACGGACATTCTCGGTGACAAACGCGGCGGTCGGTGGCTTGGGCGGCGGAACCTCAGCGAACGTGAATTTCACAGTGACCAATCCCGCACCGACTTTGGCAAGCATTGCCCCGGTAAGCGGAAACCGGTTTCAGGGCGTGGCGAATATTGTTGCGGTGACGCTGACAGGCACCGGATTTAATGCGGCGAGCACGGTCAACATCGTAGGAGCAGCCGGCGTGTCGATAGCCGGGCTGGCAGCGAATGCGGCGGGGACCACGCTCACCGGTAACGTGACAATTGCGGCGGGTGCCGCCACCGGCGTGCGCACTTTCTCCGTCACGAATCCCGCAGTGGGCGGATTTGGCGGCGGAACTTCCGCGACGGTAAATTTCACAGTGACCAATCCGGTGCCGACGCTGACGACGATTGCGCCGACATTCGGGGCGAGCCAGCAGGGGGCTGCGACCGTTGTTGCAGTCACGCTGACGGGGACGGGCTTCAGCGCGGCAAGCACGGTAACGATAGGCGCAGCGGGCGGCGTGACGATAGGCGTGCTGGCGGTAAATGCCGCTGGCACAACTCTCACGGGCAATGTGACGATTCCGGCGGGGACCGCGACTGGTGTTCGGACATTCTCGGTGACGAACCCGGCGGTCGGCGGATTGGGTGGTGGAACGACCGGCACGGTGAACTTCACGGTGACCCATCCGGTGCCAACGCTCGCGAGCATCGCGCCAGCGAGCGGCGCTCAACTGCCTGCGTCCGCGAACGTCGTGGCCGTTACGCTTACCGGCACGGGTTTCAGAACCGGCATTAGCACCGTCAACATCGGCGGCGCTGCAGGCGTGACGATAGGTGCGCTGGTCGTAAACGCGGCCGGCACGCAAATAACGTCGAACGTGACTATCGCTGCAGGCTCGGCGACCGGCGTGCGGACCTTCTCGGTCACGAACCCCGCGGTGGGCGGACTTGGCGGCGGCACTACCGCCACGGTCAATTTCACGGTAACCAATCCGCTGCCGACGCTGGCGAGCGTTGCGCCGAACAATGCAACCATGTCGCCGACCGCGCCGGTTGTCGTCGGGATTACGCTCACAGGAACCAACTTCAGTGCCGCGAGCTCCGTCAATATCGGCGGGGCGGCTGGTCTTTCAATAGGCCCGATCGCAATCAACGGTGCGGGCACGCAAATCACCACGACCTTAACGATTGCGGCCAACACCACAGCCGGCGTGCGTACGTTCTCCGTGACCAATGCCGGCCCCGGCGGCGGGACCTCGGCCAATGTGAACTTCACGGTCAACAATCCGGCGCCGACGCTGGCGAGTATCGTCCCATCGAGCGGCAATCGTGCGCCGGGGGCGCCAGTGGTGATACCGATAACACTTACTGGCACTAATTTCCTGTCGACCAGTACCGTGACCGTTTCTGCCGGCGCTGTGGGCGTCTCATTTAGCGCCGTGACGGTGGTGAACTCCACGACGATCACCGCGAACCTGACGATTGCGTCGGGTGCCGTCACCGGCGCGCGTACTATCAGGGTAACCAATCCGGCGCCTGTAGGGGGCTTTGCGCAGCTCAATTTCACCGTGACCAATCCGGCGCCAACGCTGACCAGCATCTTCCCGAACTGCGGCCGGCAGAATACCGTCGTCGCGACAACGCTGACAGGCACCAACTTTTTCCCTGCCGGCGTAGGGGCCACGACGGCGGCGATCACCGGCGCCAACGTGGCGATAGGCGCGCTCACGGTAAACGGAGCCGGCACGCAGATCACGACAAATTTCACGATCGCGGCGGCGGCGGCGCTGACCGCGCGTACCGTAACAGTCACCAATCCCCCCTCGGGAGGGCTGGGTGGCGGAACGTCTGCCGGTCAGACATTCACAGTGG
The DNA here is from genome assembly GCA_021414185.1 of Betaproteobacteria bacterium. Classification (GTDB taxonomy): domain Bacteria; phylum Pseudomonadota; class Gammaproteobacteria; order Burkholderiales; family SG8-41; genus PALSA-1004. The sequence goes on along the minus strand of JAIOOZ010000540.1, from coordinate 7,083 downwards.
TAAACGCGGCCGGGGCGACTTCCACGACCACGTCCATCTTGCCCACAAGCGCGGGCGCGGGCGACGCGGCATTCACGCTGCGCATAAACGGCACCAACTTCATCAACGGCGGGACCGTCGCGCGCTTCAATGGCTCGAACAGGGCAACGACGTGGGTTAGTGCAACGCAGCTGGATGTCGCGATACTGGTCACCGATCTGACGACCGCCGGCACGTATCCAGTGGACGTAATCACCTGCGGAGGTGCGGCGTCGAACGTTCAGAACTTCACCGTTGGCAATCCGACCATCACCGCGCTTACCCCGAACAATGCGGTGCTCAACGGGCCGGCGTTTACTATGGACGTCAGCGGCGCCTTCTTCAACACCACGTCGACCGTGCGTTTCAACGGCTCGAACCGTACCACGACCTATGTGAGCGCGAGCCTGATACGAGCCAATATTCTCGCCAGCGATTTGACCGTGCTCGGTACGTATAACGTAGATGTGGTCAATAGCGGCGGCGTGGGCGCTGTCTCGAACACTTTGCCATTCACAGTGGCGCCGGATGTCGGCGGTTTCAACGCGTTTGAGACGAGCACGGCGGCCGGTTCCATCACGGGCGTCATCAAGACCAAAATCGCCGGCAGCGCGCTGGCTTTCGACGTAGTCGCGCTCAACACGGCAAAAACCGCGGTCGTTGCGAGCTTCACCGGGACGGTGACCGTGGAACTGGTAAACAGCAGCAGTGGCGCGTGCGGCACTTATGCGCCCATACAGTCGCAGAGCGTGAGCTTTACCAGTCCGCGGCAGACGGTGACCTTTACAGAAAACAATGCATGGGCGAACGTGAGGGCGCGCATGACTTACGTGCCGTCGTCAGGCCCCACCATCGTTGACTGTTCGACGGACAATTTCGCGATCCGTCCTGCGAGCCTTAACGTCAGCATCAGCGATACCGATTGGGCGAGCGCCGGAACGACGCGCGCATTGACGAACACCGCGGCGTCCGGCGGTGTCGTGCACAAGGCGGGGCAGCCGTTCACGATCACGGTCACGCCGAATCCGGCAAGCGCAACCCAGTATGACGGCAGCCCGGGCATCGCGTCGCTTGCTTGTGCGTTGCCGGCCGGTTGCGCGAACGGCACGCTGACCCCGGGCGCGTTTGCCGGAACCGGCACGCGCATCAGCAGCACGGCAACGTACAACGAAGCGGGCACGTTCAATCTGACGCTGGAAGACCAGAATTTCGCGAACGTCGACGCGGCGGATTCGACGACCGCCGAACGTTATGTGCCGCAACTGGCGGCCCCGCTCGCGGTTGGCCGTTTCGTGCCCGACAATTTCCTGCTGGCAACGTCTGGCGCGGCGCCGCAATTCAAGACTTTCAATGATGCAACTTGTGGAACGCGCTCGTTTACCTACATCGGTCAGCCGTTCGGCTATACGACGGTCCCGACCACGCTGATTACCGCGCGCGATGCCAGCGGAGCAACGACGACCAATTATCGCGGTGCGCTGTGGAAACTCGCTGCGACTGCGCCGGCCACCACGACTTGCGCGGGCACCACGTGTTCGGCTGTTCTTTCTAACGTGACGTTGCTTTACACGACCAATACGGCGGGCACCAATTGGGATGGTGCGGCCGCCAAGACGGTATTTACGTCGGGCACCGTGATATCGGGCAATGGCACAGGCACCGTATCGCCGGGAGCTACGGACACGCTTGCTTATCTGCGCAGCACGACTACGCCGGTCGCGCCGTTCAACGCCAACATATCGCTGAATGTGCAAGTCGCGGACAACAGCGAAAACGGCGTTGTTGGCAACGGGATCATCGCGACCGCCGGCGGCGGCGCGACGTTCAATGGTACGGGTGCAGGCATGGCGTTCGATTCGGGTAACGAGTTCCGTTACGGGCAGCTGAAGATTTACCCGGCCTACGGATCACAGCAACTGGCTTTGCCGCTAACGCTGGAGACTCAGTATTGGGTTGCCGCGTCGTCGTCGTTCATTCTGAACAGCGCCGACTCATGTACCCAGTTGGGCGCTGCAAACGTCGCGTTGGGTCAGTACTTCGCGCCATTGGCTTCGGGCGATACGACTCCGACCCTGGCCGGCCGGTTTGCCAACGGCAGGAATACGGTGCGCTTGAGTGCGCCAACCGGCAATAAAACAGGCGGCGCCTATGTATCCGTCAATCTTGGCACGACAACGACGGGCAACTATTGCGCTGCAGTGACCGGCGCTGCCGCGAGCACAGGCTCCACCATGGATTACCTGCGGGGCAAGTGGTGCGGCGGCAGCTACGACAAAGACCCGACCGCCAACGCGCGCTTCGGAATTCAGAACAATCCGAACGAATTCATCTACCAGCGCGAGAACTTCTAGCGTTTGCACCGGGCTGGCGGATAATGCCGGCATTGACAAGCGTGACGCGTTAATTTAGCTTCAATCAATTTGAGGGAAACACGGCTAATGGGTTGGTTTCTAAAGGGGAAAAAGCAGCCCGGATGGCTTGCTTTCGGGCTGTACCCCAAACACGTCGATATCGTGCATATCAGGCGCGCCGCCAATGGCAGGCCGCTGATTTCGCTATGCGACTCCTATCGCAAGGAGGGCACGGACGCCGATACGCTTGCGCGCTTGCGCAAGGAGCTCAAGCTCGACCAGTACCGCTGCACGACCTTGCTGAATTTCGCCGACTACCAGCTGCATTCCCTAGATGCGCCCAATGTTCCCTCAGCGGAAATGAAAAATGCCGTGCGCTGGAAGCTGAAGGACATACTCGATTACCCGCTCGAGCAGGCGACCATAGATGTGCTCGATGTGCCGGTGGACAAAAGCGGCAACGCCCGCAATCACTCCGTTTATGCGGTGGCGGCGCGCAACGATTCCATCCAGGCCGTCATCAAGCCGTTCAATGAATCGGACGTGGCGTTGGCGGCCATCGATATTCCGGCGCTCGCGCAGCGCAATATCGCCCGCTTGTTCGAGCCGGAAGGGCGCGGCGTCGCGATGCTGGGTTTTTACGAGGAATGCGGCAAACTGACGTTCACCAGCGGCGGCGAACTGTATCTGACGCGGCGCATCGAAATCCCGCTGGCGCAGTTGATGGAAGCAAATGCCGAGCGGCGCAATGAACTGTTTGAACGCATTGCGCTCGAGTTGCAGCGTTCGCTGGATAATTTCGACCGCCAGTACAATTACGTGCCGATCGCGAAATTGTTGCTGGCGCCCCTGCCGCAGGACATCGGACTGCAGCAGTACCTGGCCGCCAATATTTACGTCCCGGTCGAGACCATAGACCTCGGCACGGTAATGGATTTCCCGTCGATTCCGGAACTGAAGCACGGCGAACGTCAGGCGCAGTGTCTGCAGACCATAGGCGCAGCGTTGCGCGATGATGAAGGCGCTGCAGCGGCATGAGCCAGCAGATCAATCTATTCAACCCGATTTTTCGCAAGAAAAGTTTTTCGGCGACTTCATCGACATCCATACTTTATGCAGTCATCGCCGCGGTCGTGGCGACGGCGCTGTTCGCGGTATATGAAGACCGGCGCGTCGGTGAGCTGGTGAAAAATTCGCAGGCGGCCGACCGCACGCTCAAGGACCTGTCGGCCCGGCGCGACAAACTGAATGCCGAACTGACCGGACGCAAGCCCAATACGCAACTTGAAGCGGAGATCACCGGGCTGGAGAGCGTGCTGAAAGGCCGCAATGAAATTATCGTGGCGTTGCAAAGCGCCGGCATCGGCACGACCACCGGCTTTTCCGAGTTCATGCGCGCGTTTTCGCGCCAGGACGTGAATGGGCTCTGGTTGACGGGATTTGATATCGCAGGCGGCGGCACGCAATTGACATTGACGGGGCGCGCGTTGAACGCTGACATGGTGCCGGGTTACCTGAAGCGTCTTAACGCCGAGCCGCCGATGCAGGGCCGCCAGTTTGCGGCGATGCGGATCAGCCAGCCGGTGCGCGCGCCGGAGTCGGCAAAATCAGACAAGGCAGACAAGGGCACTCCCGCGCCAAAAGCGCAGGCGCCACTGTTCCTCGAGTTTACGCTGTCGTCGAGCGAACTCGTGGACGGCACGGGAGCGCAGGCCTTCACGCAACAACCGTTAGCGGAAGCGCCGCGATGAAAGAAATGTGGGCCAAGTACGCCGCAAAAATGGATGCGCTGAGCCTGCGCGAGCGCATCGCCGTGTTCGCGGCCGCGCTCGTCGTGACGGTGGGCATCATGGTATTGGTGTTTATCGATCCGATCTCCGCGCGCGAGAAAGCGGTGAAGGCGCGGATGACATTGCAGCAGACCGAAATGACGGCGCTGCAGTCCCAAGTGCAGTCCATCGAACAACGGCTGGCCAACCCGGATGCCGCCAACCTCGTGCGCCGCGACAATGTCAGGCAGCAAATCGCGGAGATCGACGAGCGGTTGAAAGACATGGAGAGGAGTCTCGTGCCGGCGCAGCGCATGAACGGTCTGCTGCAGGAGATGCTGGCGCGCAATCCGCGTTTGCAACTCGTCGGCATACGCACGTTGCCGGTTGCACCACTGGTGGCGCGCAGCGAAAAGGCCGTGACCCCGGCGGCGCCCGCGGGCGCCGCTGCTCCGACGCCAACCGAAAAGTCCTCGATGGGCGAGGGCGGCGTCTTCAAACATGGCGTCGAAATCACGGTGCGCGGCACTTACGCCGAAATGCATGACTACCTGGTGCGGCTCGAGAAGTCGCCATGGCGCATGTTCTGGTCGCGCACCAAGGTCGAAACGCAGGAGTATCCATACCTGGTGATGACGGTGACCATCTACACACTGAGTCTTGATAAGGCGTGGCTACAGGTATGAAACTGGCACATACTGCGCTCCAGTCCGCGTTAATCGGTGGCTTGATGACATTGGTTGTTGAGGTGCCTGCGCAAACCATGAACGACCCGATGCGACCGCCTGCAACGCTATACTCGAACGTACCTGGCGACGCCAACGCGCCCGTTGGTCCGGTGCTGCAAAGCGTGAAAATCTCGCCGACCGAACGGTCTGCGGTGATCGGCGGCGAACGCGTCACGGTCGGCGGCAAATATGGCGATGCCCGGGTCGTCAGGATTACCGATAACGAAGTGGTGCTGCGCTCGGCCGGCGGCACCGAAACGCTGAAAATGTATCCGGGTGTGGAAATTAATCCGGTTAAACCCCCTGCGCCGGCGGTTGAAAAGCAGCCGCGCAAAAGCAAGTCGAAGAAAACAACCCCAAGGAAGCTGGGATGAGAAATACACTGATGCTGGTTTTCGCCACTTTGGCGCTGACTGCCTGCGAGTCGAAAGTCATCAAGCGTGACGAGGTTCAAGGGCAGATAGAAGCAGACATGAACAAGGCATCACAGGCGCGTCCCAAACCGGCGCAACCTGACGCCGTCAACCGGGCTTTGCTGCCGCCGCTGACGGTCGAGATGCCGAAAACGAACCGGCCGGTCGAGCCGCGCTTCGACCTTACGGTCAACAGTGCGCCGGCGAACCAGGTTTTCATGGCACTCGTGTCCGGCACGCGTTACAGCATGCTGGTGCATCCGGACATCAAGGAAAATCTCTCGGTCAACCTGAAGGATGTAACCATCACCGAGGCGCTCGATGCGATTCGCGAGCTCTACGGCTACGAGTACAAGGTGCAGGACACGCGTATCTATATACAACCCGTGTCCCTGCAGACCCGGCTCTTCCAGGTCAATTATCTGGCCGGTCGGCGTGTCGGTCGCGCCGACGTGCGCGTGACCTCGGGTTCGATTCAGACGCCGTCATTCAGCGCGCCCAGCCAGCCGGCGACCGGTGGAGCAGCCACTCCGACGGCCCCGGTCGGGGCGACGGGCGGCACCGCCCAATCGGTGGAGAGCAGCCGTATCACGACGACGCAGACCAACGATTTCTGGAAGGAAGTCAATGATTCCATCCTGACGATCCTTGGCAAGCTGGAAGGCCGCGACGTGGTCGTCAATCCGAGCGCCGGCGTAATTCTGGTGCGCGCGCTGCCGCATGAACTGCGGTCCGTCGAGCAGTACCTCAAGGCCATGTCGCTGGTGGTCGAGCGCCAGGTCATGCTCGAGGCCAAGATAATCGAAGTCGCGCTGAACGATCAGTTCGGCACGGGTATCAACTGGGCCGCGTTCAAAGGTAATTTCGGCATCGGTTCGCTGACGCCGGGCACTACGCTGAGCACCACGGGCGCGCTGTCGTCATTTACCGCGCGCGGCGCCGATGGTTCGCTGCTGCAGGATTCGACGGTCACCGCCAACATCGGGACCAACGCGCTGATAACCGGCGCCAACGTGCCGGCGTCGGTGTTCGGACTGGCATTTCAAACCGGCAGTTTTGCCGCATTGTTGAATTTTCTGGAATCGCAGGGCACGGTACACGTGCTGTCGAGCCCGCGGATTGCGGCGCTCAACAATCAGAAAGCCGTGATCAAAGTCGGCACCGATGAATTTTTCGTGACCAACGTGTCCACTACGACGACGTCGACCGGAACGACCAGTACCGTCTCGCCGACGATCACGACGGCGCCGTTCTTTTCAGGCATCGCGCTCGATGTGACGCCGCAGATTTCGGACGATGACCAGATTACATTGCATATCCATCCGTCCGTGAGCCTCGTCACCGACAAGGCCAAGACGCTCAATCTCGGCACGCTGGGTACTTTCACGCTGCCGCTCGCATCGAGCAATATCAACGAAAGCGACACCATCGTGCGCGTGCAGGACGGTACCATCGCGGCGATTGGCGGCCTGATGAAGCAACAGCAGAGCACCGTCAATTCCGGCGTTCCCGGCACCACCGATTCGACCTTTCTGGGCAGCATTTTCGGCGCCCGCAACCGCCTGCTCAACAAGAGCGAACTGGTGATCCTGCTCAAGGTCACGGTGATCAAGGGCGATGCCGCATGGCAGCAGCAGGCGCAGGAAGTCAATGAGCGCATGCAGGGAATGCGGCGTCCCGTGCCGTCAGACGCACCGGCGGGCGCCACCAAGAAGTAACCGGCAGGCGTTGGAGGGCGCGGCGGGCTGTGGCATGATGTAAGCCCACTGTCCGGCGCGCCACCGTCCATGTATCAAGCCCATTT
>JAIOOZ010000656.1 GCA_021414185.1 Betaproteobacteria bacterium | reverse complement strand
TGGCTGACCGGGGTGCCGCCGATGTACGCGATGAGCCTGCGCGAGAAAGATCTTGTCGACGCGACGGATCGTTCCACGGTCGCCACGGTGCGCATGGGGTCGGCGCCGATTTCGCTCAAACTGTGGCACGAAATCGAAGCTGCGTTTCCCCATGCAATGGTGATGAACAGCTACGTCACCACCGAATCCGGCCCTGTGATCTGCGGCCCGCGGCCCGATCGTAAATTGCCGCCCACCTCGATCGGCTGGCCGTTCGAGGGCGTCGAACTGCGGCTGGTCGATGCGCAGGGGCACGACGCCGAAGAAGGCGTGCTGTGGCAGCGCACGCCGGCCAATATGAGCGGCTACCTCGGCATGCCCGAGAAGACGCGCGAGGTGCTCACCGCGGACGGCTGGTACATTTCGGGTGACGTCTTTCGCCGCGATGCAGACGGAGCATACTTTTTTGTCGGTCGCACCGACGATATGTTCGTCTGCGGCGGCGAAAACGTCTTTCCCGGTGAAGTCGAGCATCTGCTCGAGCAGCACCCGGACATCGCGCAGGCCTGCGTCGTGCCGGTGCCCGATGAGATCAAAGGCGAGAAGCCGTTCGCGTTCGTGGTGTTGAAACCGGGCAGCACGCTGACCGAGGACGACATCAAGAGCTACGCGCTCGAACAAGGGCCTGCCTACCAGCATCCGCGCCGGGTCTATTTCGTGGAATCGCTGCCGCTTGCGGGCCCGAACAAGGTCGACCGCAAGGGGCTCAAGCAAAAAGCGGCCGAGCTGTGGCAGGTAGCGGCCTAGCTCCCGGTATGAAACAAAATGGCCAGGCTCCCGTAGCTGCATCCACTGGCGCAGCGCATGCGTTGCAGCTCGACCTTGATCACGTCGGATGCTTAGTCAATGCGTTCGCTACGGGAGCGGGGCAGTGGGAGAAGCTGGGCTTTCAACTTACTCCTGAGAGCCGTCAGCGTGGCGCGGTGCCTGGCCGCGAGGGATTTCACCCGTGGGCGACGGCGAACCGCTGCGTTATATTGCGCGATACCTATCTTGAGCTAATTGGCGTCGTCGATCCCGCTGCCTTCAATCCGTGGGCGCGGTTTATCGCCAAATACGAAGGTTTGCATATCATGGCGCTGCGTTGCGGTGACGCCGAGTCCGCGCACGCGGTCCTGTCTGCTCGAACCGATGCGCTGCAGCCGCCGGTGCCGCGCGAACGCATGCTGGACGTCGATGGCGCACCGCGCGCGATGCGTTTTCGCAATATCTTCAGCCGCGACGAGGTCTGGCCCGAGGCGCGCTATCTGGTGATCGAGCACCAGACGCCGGAATTTCTCTGGCAGCCGCGGTACCAGCAGCACGAGAATGGCGCCTGCGACCTGGTCGCGGTCACTTTCGTTGCAGACGAGCCATCGGCGCTTGTGCCAAGATTGGATGCGCTGGGGGCGAACATCGTCATGCAGGACGGCGATTGCATCAGCGCGCGGCTGCCGGGCCGCGGCACAGTGCACATTATGCGCAGCGGGGCCTTTGCTGATGTCTACGGATACGCACCGCATTCAGGGATGCAGGCGATCACAGTCAGTTTCAAGGATCTTGGGCATACGCTGGCTCTTTTCAAAAGCCGCGGCGTAACGGTTGGTCACTCGCGTTACGGACAGTGGATAGAGCCGCGCGACGCCAATGGATTCGTCATGCACCTCGCAGAGGACAACGGACACTCATGAATACCGCAGTCAAGCTCGATCATATCGGCGTCGCCATCAAGGACCTGGAACGCGGCCGCGCAGCCTACGCGCGATTGGGTTTCAATCTCACGCTGCGCAGCATCCATCGCGGTTCGCCCACGCCGGGCGCGCCGGTTATACCATTCGGGTCGGGCAATCACTGCGCGATGTTTCTTGAAGGTTATCTGGAAATCGTCGGTCTCACCGATCCCGCGATCTTCAGCAACATCAAACCGCTCGTCGCGCGCTATGAGGGCGCGCACATAGTCGCGTTTGGCGTCGAGTCTGCAGACGCCACTTACAAAGAGCTCTCAGGCCGCGGCATACCCATAGAGGCAGCGCGCCAGCTCGAGCGCGACGCGGCGTACGGGCCGCAGGGAACGGAGTTGAGGCGCGCAGCATTCCGCAACATGTATTTCGACCGCGCTGTCTACCCGGAAGCGCGCCTGCTGTATATCGAGCATCTGACGCGGGACGTGCTGTGGCAGCCGCATTTGCTGGATCACCCGAACGGCGTCGTTGCCCTGCGCGATATATTTTTATGTGTTACCGATGCGGGCACGGTTGCAGACAAATATGCGAAGCTCTTCGGTGTTAAAGCGGAAGCGGCCTCGGCTGGCGAGTGGCGTATTAAGCTCGCGCACGGTCACGTCTGGATCGCAACGCCCGAGGCCTGGGCGCGCCGCGCGCCGGGTGCTGCAGTTCCCGCGTTGCCGAGTCCGGCCGGCATAGGTTTCAAGGTCAAAAATATCGCCGCAACGCGCGCGCTGCTTGCAAAGAACGGCGTCGAGGCGCGCGATGGATTGGACGGCGGCATCTGGGTAGCCCCTGAACACGCGTGCGGCGCCGCTATTTATTTTTTCGGGAACTGAATTCGGAAACAGAATCATCATGAGGAAATTGCAGGCATGAAAGCGGCAGTGATACACGAGCACGGCGGCGCCGGCTCGATCAAATTCGAAACGAACTTTCCCGATCCGCAACCGGGGCCGGACGACGTCATCGTGCGCGTGCGCGCCACCTCGCTCAATTACCACGACTTGTTCACGCGGCGCGGCATGCCCGGCATCAAGGTGCCCATGCCCTGCATCATGGGGATCGATTTTGCCGGCGATATCGTCGAGACGGGATCGGCAGTGAAGCAGTGGAAGACCGGCGACCGCGTGCTGATCGACCCGATGGACCGCGTCAACAACGGCGGACTCATCGGCGAGATGTCGCATGGCGGGCTGGCGGAGCTGTGCAAAGTGCCTGCGCATCACCTCGTGGCGCTGCCGCAGGACATCAGCTATGAAGACGCGGCCTGCCTGCCGGTGGCTTATGGCACGGCACTGCGCATGATGTATACGATAGGGCGCGTCAAAGCGGGCGAGAAGGTGCTCATCCTGGGCGCGTCCGGCGGCGTTGGCAGTTGCTGCGTGCAGTTGGCCAAGCTTGCGGGATGTGAAGTCATTGCGTGCTCGTCGAGCGCGTCGAAGCTGGAACGTTTGCACGCACTGGGTGCCGATCACCTGCTCGATTACTCGAAGCACAAGCTCACCGACTGGGTGTTCGGGAAATTCGGCAAACCGCACCGGCGGCAATTCACGCAAGGCGTCGATGTGGTGGTCAATTTCACCGGTGGCGATACCTGGGTGCCGTCGCTGCGCATCCTGCACCGGCAGGGCAAGCTTCTCACGTGCGGCGCGACCGCGGGCTTCGACCCCAAGGAAGACATACGCTATATCTGGACTTACGAACTGCAGGTGCTGGGCTCCAACGGCTGGATGCGCGAAGACATCGAGCAGCTGTTCGAACTCGTGCGCAGCGGCAAGCTGAAACCGGTGATCGACCGCACCTTTACTCTGGCGGAGGCCAACGCAGCTTTTGAATTACTTGAACAACGCGCGGTATTCGGGAAGGTGGTGGTATTGCCATGAGCGACAAGATTGTTGAACGACTCGATTCCAGCCAGCTCGCCGCGGTTTTTGCCGCTTCGCCGTTCATGAGCACGCTCAAGCTCGAAGTGCTGCATATGGATTACGACAAGGCCGAACTCCGCGTAGGGATGCCGCTGCGGCCGGAATTCGAACGGCGCGTCGGCACCAAACAATTCCACGGCGGCGCCATTGCTTCACTGATCGATGTGACCGGCGATTTTGCGGTCGGCATGATGCTCGGTGGCGGTGTGCCCACGATCAACCTGCGCATAGACTATCTGAAACCCGCGGTAGGCGATGCCTTGAGCGCGCTCGCGCGCGTGCGCCGCTCCGGCAAAACCGTCGCGGTGGTGGACATCGACGTCATGGACGAGAAGGGCAGCGTGGTTGCTCTCGGCCGCGGCACTTACTATCCGCAACGCGGCTGACGGGTTTCAGTTGATAACCAGACGACGAGGACACGGTATGGTCAAACGCCTCGCAGTTGCATTCGTTCTTGCGGCCGCAGCAGGTCTCGCCGGCGGCGCGTATCCGGAGCGCCCGATCCGGCTGCTCGTACCGTCGTCGCCGGGCAGCGGACCGGACACGGTTGCGCGCATACTGGCGACGCGGTTGAGCGCCACTTTCGGCCAGCAAGTCGTGGCCGACAATCGCGCCGGCGCGAACGGCGTGCTGGCCAGTGAGACGGTGGCACGCGCAACGCCGGATGGATATACGCTGCTGATGACTTCCGGCGGACACACCAGCAACCCGCATATCTACCGCAAGCTGCCTTACGATACGCTGGCCGATTTCACGCCTATTACCTGTTTTCTGACCACCGGCGGCCTGATGGTGGTCGCCACGCCGAGCTTTGCCGCGCGCACGGTGCCGCAGCTCATCGACCTCGCGCGGGCCGCACCCGGCAGAATCGCGTATGCGTCCGCCGGGGTCGGCAATCTGACGCATCTTGCCGGCGAGATGTTCAACCAGATGGCGGGTGTCAAACTCCTGCACGTGCCCTACAAGGGCGGCGGTCCGGCCATTATCGATGTTATCGGCGGGCAGGTTCCTCTCATGTTTGCGTCAGGTCCGATTTCGATTCCGCACGTCAAGACCGGCAAGCTGCGCGCATTGGCGTATACCGGAGTCAAGCGCTTCGACCAGCTGCCCGACGTGCCGACGATGGACGAGAGCGGCCTCAAAGGTTACGAGGCAATAGGCTGGTATGGCCTTTACGGTCCGGCGCGCCTGCCCGCGCCCATCCTTACCCGTATTTACGAGGCCACGCGAGACGGCGTGCGCCATCCGGAGGCGCGCCAGGCGTTCGCTCAATTCAACATAGAGCCCGCCGACAGCACGCCCGCGCAATTCGCGCGCTTTTTGCGGGAAGATCTCGTCAAATACGGCAAGATCGTCAAAGCGGCTGGCATAGAGCCCCAATAGCCATGATCGTTTCATTCAATTTCTACTATGCCCTTCCGGGTCAGGAAGACGCGGTGCTGAAGCAGCGTCTGCGCGCCTGCGACGTCAGGGACGACATGGGCGTTCCACGCGGCCGCGTGCTGGCGCGCACTGCGGGTGCCGCCGATTTGCCTGATGTGATCTGGGAACATCATTTCGAGGACATATCGGGGCATCACGCCGACATGGCGGCGCGTGCCGCCAGTCCCGAGTTTGAGGCCATACGCGCCGGTATGCGCAAGCTCTACCGCCGGTTTGAACGCCCATTGTTCGAGATCTGCGGGAGATCGGCGGAGATGCCTGATTCAGGTGTCGTTGCGCTGGACTGGTTTTTCTGTGCACCGGACAAAGATGCAGAGGCACGGTTGATGCCGGGCGAAGGACACAAGGGCAAACTCCTGCGCCTGATTACGCCGGGCGACGACTTGCCGGGATTCATCTGGCAGCAGGGTGGAACTGATGCTCCGGCCCGACATGCAACGTCCAGTGCTCCTGCTCAGCGCGTGGAGCGAAGCGTCTGGAAAGTCGTATGAATTTGTGGCTCGGGCGCTGATTTACGCGGCCGACGCTTGTAAAAATTCCGCGCCCTGGAGCGCCAGCGTGCCGGAGCGCCCGGGAATTTCCGCTGATGTCACGACGTGGCGCGGCAGCGATTTCAATTCCAGCGAAGCGTAATAGTCCTTCAGCGAAACCAGTTCGTGGCCGGCGTCGCGCCAGCCGGCCAGCAGGTGTTCGAACACCGGCAGCAATTTCATGCCTTCGAGTTCGGCGTGCAGCGTGTAGACGTGACCGGTGGGCAGGGCATTGCGGCTGAGTTTCAGCACGTGGTCGGCCACGTTGTCGGGCGTCAACCCGTCTATCCCCAGCAATTCATCGAGCGTTGGCAGCGTGGTCGGCAGTTGCGGACACGCGATGATTTCCGCGTTATAGATCGGGATAAAGGGTTGAGTGCCGCGGGTGTCTGAGCAGTAATCGAAGCCCAGCCGCTGCGTCAGGCGATAGGCGTGGCGGTTCATTTGCCAGCCTGCCGCGCCGTGCACGTGGGCGCGTTCGCCGAAGATGTCCGCATAGCGATCGTACGCAAGCTGCATCTCGCGTGCAGTCCAGTCCGCGTCAGCCGTTGCCACGCTGTCCTGCCATTTGACGTGGTCCCAGGTATGGATGCCGACTTCGAACCCGGCATCGCGCACATTGCGCAGGATATCGGCGCAGCGCCGGCCGATGTCGGGCCCCGGCAGCATGGTCCCGTAGAGCAGGGT
>JAIOOZ010000655.1 GCA_021414185.1 Betaproteobacteria bacterium | reverse complement strand
CACCAGCAGGCGGCTCACCGACAACAGGCCGCGCAGGTGTTCCTGGCGATCGACCACGAAGATCTGGTCGGTATGGTCTGGCATCTCGTCAAGCCGGCGCAGGTAGCGCAGGACGACTTCGACGGTAATGTCGTCGCGCACCGTGATCATGTCGAAATCCATGATCCCGCCGACCGTGTCTTCCGGGTACGACATCGCCGCGCGCAACTGGTCGCGCTCTTCGACCGACAGCGAGCGAAACACGTCCTGCATGACCTCGCGCGGCAGATCGGGCGCAAGGTCGGCTATCTCATCGGTATCGAGCTGCTCGGTCGCCGCGACCAGCTCTTTGGTCTCCATGTGCGCGATCAGCGTTTCGCGCACGGCATCCGAGACTTCCAGCAGGATCTCGCCGTCGCGGTCGGCCTTTACCAGGTCCCATACCGCCAGCCGCTCATCGAGCGGCAATGCCTCCAGCACGTATGCGACGTCCGCCGGATGCAGCTGGTCGAGCTTGTTCTGCAGCTCGGCGAGGTTCTGCTTGTGCACCAGGCTTTCCACCAGCTCGTGGCGCGGCATCGCCTGGCGCTCGACGAGGCTTTTGACCAGTTGGTGCCGGCGCAGCAATTCGACTACCTGCTGCAGGCTGTCCTGGACGGTAGGATGATTTTGATCGGGTTCAGCCATGATGCATGCAAGCGGAGACGTCTTGGTTTGCGAATCGGCACGCTGTAGCCGGCAGCGTAACGACGCGACAGGTTGATGCGCACCGGGCAGCGCGCATACCGTGTTGCGGGTGAATAATTGTAGAGACAGTGAGCGGGGATGTCCAAGAGTGCCTAACATAATGAAACACGTGTGCGTTGCTGCCAGAATTGGTGATGGCAAGGCGCCCGGTGAAGCGAATACTTAATGTATTCGCAAGACGAGCAACGAAGCTAGCGCCGATTCTGGCTGCAACCCTTCGGGCTGGCACGAGTTTTGGCCCATGGCGTTGTCGAAAGCCTCTTGCTTAGAGTGACTAAGCCGCGAGACTTTCTTCTAGCCCTGAGCCAAAATCGTGACAGCGCATCACGCGTTTCACTATGTTAGGCACTCTAGGCATTCATGGTGCAGACCTGCCCGCGCAATCCCGGCATAATTGGCGAACTCCAATGTCATTCGCAGCGCTGAGTCCATGTCTGCCGTCCTGATCCGCAAATTGAGCCAGGCCCAAGAGCGCCTG
>JAIOOZ010000040.1 GCA_021414185.1 Betaproteobacteria bacterium | reverse complement strand
CGCACCTGCCGCTCGCCGAGCCAGGCGTCGCCGAACTGGACGATGGCTTTTTCCATCGGATCGAGCGGATCGACTTCGCAGGCGAGAACCGCCGCCTCGGTCAACGCGTGAACCGCGGCCGCCGGCGCTTCCGCCGGAACTTCCGTCACGTCGACAAAACGGCCGTCCACCCAAAGCTGCCGCACCGTCATGCGATTCAATGTCAGGGTGCCGGTCTTGTCCACGCACAACACCGTGGCGGCGCCGAGCGCCTCGATCGCCGGCATGCGCCGCGTCAGCACGCCGCGTTGCGAAATACGCCACGCGCCCAGCGCGAGAAATACGGTCAGCACCATCGGAAACTCGCCCGGCAATATCGCGATCGCCAGCGTGATACCGGCCAACAGTCCATCCAGCCAGTTGCCGCGCGCGAAGCCGTGTATCAGCACAACCAGCACGCACAGCGAGATAGCAAGCAGCGCGAGCCGGCGCACGACGACGGCGGTCTGGCGCTGCAACGGCGTCGTCTCGTTGTTGGCCAGCGTCAGCGCACGGCCGATCTTGCCCAGCTCGGTGGCGGCCCCGGTCGCCAGCACTTCGGCCGTGCCCTGCCCCTGCACCAGCAGCGTGCCGGAAAAAATAAACGACAGATCGTCCCCGCCCGCGCGCCCGAGTTGCGCGCTGCCGTTCCAGACGACCTTGCGCACCGGCACCGATTCGCCCGTCAGGAGCGATTCGTCGGCGCGCAGATCGTTGGCCCTGAGCATGACGGCATCCGCCGGCACACGGTCGCCCTCCTTCACGATCAGCACGTCGCCGCGCACCACCTCGCGGCCGGCAATGCGCGTCGCCACGCCGTCGCGCATGACGAGCGCGCGTGGACTCGACAAATCGCGCAGCGCCTCCAGCGCTCGCTCGCTCTTGCGTTCCTGATAAATGGTGATTCCCATCACCACGAACACCGAGGCCAGCAGCACCATCGCTTCACGCACGTCGCCGATCAGCAGATAAATGCCGCCCGCCGCGGCCAGCAGCATGAACATCGGTTCGCGCAC
>JAIOOZ010000535.1 GCA_021414185.1 Betaproteobacteria bacterium | reverse complement strand
ATACCTGTGGTTGCGGATGCTGGCCGGCAAGGAAAACGCGATATTCGCCGTCGGCGACGACGACCAGTCGATCTATGCGTTCCGTGGCGCGTCGGCCGCCAACATGCAGGACCTGCAGAAAGACTTTGCGGTCGAGAAGGTCATCAAGCTCGAGCAGAACTACCGCTCGCACGGCCACATCCTGGATGCCGCTAACGCGCTGATCGATCACAACCGCAACCGCCTCGGCAAGAACCTGTGGACTGCGGAAGGCAAGGGAGAGCCGCTGCGCGTCTATGAAGCGGGCACCGACATCGACGAGGCAAGCTTTATCGTCGAAGAGGTGAAGTCGCTGCACCACGAAGGCCTGCGCCTTTCGGAAATGGCCCTGCTTTACCGTTCCAATGCGCAATCGCGCGTGCTGGAGCACGCGCTGTTCAACGCCGGCATGTCCTACCGCGTCTACGGCGGCCTGCGCTTTTTCGAGCGCCAGGAAATCAAGCACGCGCTCGCCTACCTGCGCGTGCTCGCGAGCGATGAAGACGATGGCGCGTTGCTGCGCATCATCAATTTTCCGACGCGCGGCATCGGCAACCGCGCGCTCGAGCAATTGCAGGACCTCGCGCGCACCCGTGGTGTCAGCTTGTGGACGGCGGCGGTGGAACGAACGAGAGGCGAGAGGGGAGAGGGGAGAGGCGAAAAATCAAAGGATGAAGGAAGCTCCGGCATAGCAGGCATCTCCTCACCCCTCACGCCTCTTGCCTCCCCGGCGAAAGGCGTCACGGCATTTGTGGCGTTGATTGCCAGCATGCGCGCGGCATGCTCGGGTCTGCCGTTACCTGAAATCATCGAACACGTGATCGAGCACAGCGGGCTCAAGCAGCATTACGCGAAAGAGCGCGAAGGTGCTGACCGGCTCGAAAACCTCGGCGAACTGATTAATGCCGCGACGGGCTTCAGCGACGACGATGCGCAGGAGGACACCACCCTCGCGGGGTTTCTCGCCCACGCCGCGCTGGAAGCCGGCGACAACCAGGCGCAGGCCGGCGCCGATGCGCTGCAGTTAATGAGCGTGCATTCGGCGAAGGGCCTCGAATTCCACAGCGTGTTCATCAGCGGGCTCGAGGAGGGCCTGTTCCCGCACGAGAACAGCCTGTCAGAAGCTGACGGCAAGGAAGAAGAGCGGCGGCTGATGTACGTGGCGCTGACGCGCGCGCGGCGGCGGCTGTATCTATCGTTCGCGCAAAGCCGCATGCTGCACGGGCAGACGCGCTACAACATCGCGTCGAGTTTTTTCCACGAAATTCCCGAAGGCTTGATGAAGCGGATCAACCGCGCCAGTGCGTATGCGCTGCACACGCCGGGCGCCGCCCAGCAGGCGCGCGGCAATTATGCAATGGCGGAACGCGCGGTGGGCTCGCTCGAAGCGGCTTCGCCGTGGCGCATCGGCCAGAACGTGACGCATCCGAAATTCGGCGCCGGCGTGATCGTCAATGCCGAAGGGCGCGGCAGCGATGCACGTGTGCAGATCAACTTTCACCGCAACGGCACGAAGTGGCTGGCGCTCGAGTACGCGAAGCTGAGCGCTGCCTGACGGTGAATCAGTTTTCGGTCGGCGCAGGCTCGCGCACGAACAAATCCACATACCCTGCGTAAAGCGACGGCACGAGCACGGGTGCGAGCAGCCAGAACCCGATGTCGGGCTGGCGCGTGAGCGCCATGCCGATCTGCATCATCAACATCAGCGGCCCCAGCACTGCAACGCAGTAGATGAGCATGGGCAACGCGTTTTTCATGCAGGCCGACAGGCTCAAAAGCATGGCCGGCAACGGTTTGACGTCGTCGAAAAATACGAGCAAAGGCGAAAACCACACCGCCAGCATGACGGGCAGCGCGATGCAGAGTCCGACCGCGACGCCCAGCAGCAGACGCGGCGCCGCCGTGCGCATCGCTGTCACGGTCTCCGCCGTGACCGCGCCTGACGCCATGGTTTTCATGATCTCGGCCAGCGCGTCGCCGGCGACCGTCGTCATCGCCATCAGCATCAGGAAGTGACCGACCAGCGAGACCCCGCCGAGGGTGACCAGCTGGGCCGCGTTCTTGAGAAACCCGCTCGCTAGATAACCGAGCCTGAGCGGCTTGCCTTGCTCGAGCGCCTGCGCGCCATGCGTCAGGCCGGCGAGGAAATTGGGCGTAATCAGAATCACCACCAGGCCGACGAAAGGGATCGCGAGCAGTACGCGGCTGCCGATAAACAGGATCGCGATCAACATCAGCCACTGCGCCGGGGCCTTGCGGAAAATCACCAGGCCCTGCACCAGCCAGCGCCAGCCGCGTGCGGCTTCTACTTTACGGATCTGCATCATGCGGCCAACACCTGCTTTAGTTCGGCCGCATGCGCGACATGCTGCTCGAGCATGCGCTGGAAATAGGCCGGGTCTTTTGCATGTACCAGTGCTCCCGGGCGCGGCAAATGAAAGTCATAGAGCCGCGAGACCCAGAAGCGCAGAGCGCCGGCGCGCAGCATGTCGGGCCACGCGGCGCGTTCGCCGGCGGTGAGGGGGCGCACGCGCTGGTAGGCGGCGAGCAAGGCGCGCGCACGCGTGGCATCGAGCGCCGGCGCCGGCGTGGTGCACCAGTCGTTGACCGTGATCGCCACGTCGTAGAGCAGCGCGTCGGTGCAGGCGAAGTAAAAATCGATGATGCCGCCGATGCGCGCGCCGTCCCACAGCACGTTGTCGCGAAACAGATCGGCGTGGATAGCGCCGCGCGGCAGTTCGTCGCGGTTGTGCTGAGACTGTAAGCGCACTTCCTCCGCCAGCATGGCTGCGGCGCGCGCGTCGAGGAAGGGCGTCACCTGCGGCGTCGCCGCGCTCCACCATTGCGGGCCGCGCGGGTTCGGCATGGCAGCGGCATAGCTCTGTCCGGCGAGGTGCATTTCGGCGAGCAGCTCGCCAATGGTCGCGCACTGCCGCGCGTCGACTTCCTTGACATCGGCGCCGGGCACGCAGGTCACGATGCTTGCCGGCTTGCCGTTCAGTTCGCTCAGGTTCTCGTTTTTGAGATTGACGATGGGCTGCGGGCACGGAATGCCGTGGCGCGCGAGGTGCGCCATCAGGTTCATGTAGAACGGCAGCTCGTGCGCTTTCAGCTTCTCGAACAGCGTGAGCACGTAGCGGCCGTGCGTCGTGGTGACGAAGTAATT
>JAIOOZ010000534.1 GCA_021414185.1 Betaproteobacteria bacterium | reverse complement strand
GACCGCATGCACCGGCAGTTTTTCCGGCTGGCGGCGTCCGGTCGCACGCGCGCCGTGTGGGAGCCGCCGGTCGACGTGTTTGAAGACGAATGCGAAATCATCATCGTCGCCGCGCTGCCGGGCGTGTCCGCGGAGCGCGTTGAGATTGTCCTCGCTTCCGGCGTGCTGGTTCTGCGCGCCGAAAGCCGCATCCCGTTCGCCAGCGCGCGCGGCGCAGTGCGGCGGCTGGAGATTCCTTATGGTTATTTTGAACGCCGCATTGCATTGCCGGATCTGGCGTTCGAAGCGGTTACGCGCGAGTTCAGGGATGGTTGTTTGATATTGAGACTACGCAAGGTGGAAACACTATGAATAACGATTTGATTGCCGATATCAGTCCGGTTAGCGCGGATGCAGTCGTGCAGGCGACGCCGGACGCGGGCACCGGCTCATCGCAGCGCGCGGGAACTTCGCGTCCGCTGCCTGACGATGCTTTGATCATCGTGCCGGTGCGCAAAGCAGTCCTGTTCCCGGGCGTGGTGTTCCCGCTGACGGTGGGTCGCGAGCGCTCGCGCGCGGCGGCACAGGAAGCGGCACGCCTCGAGCGTCCGCTCGGCGTCCTGCTGCAATCGAACCCCGAAGTCGAATTGCCGGGGCCCGACGATCTGCACTGGGTCGGCACCAGCGCCAACGTGGTGCGTTACATCACGTCCCCCGACGGCTCGCACTATGCAATCTGCCAGGGCGTGCAGCGCTTTCGTGTGCTGCAGTTTCTCGACGGCTATCCGTTCACGGTCGCGCGCGTGGAATTCATCGATCAGCCCGCGCAAGCCGATGCCGAAATCGAAGGGCGCGCGCACGCCCTGAAACAGCGCGCGATCGAGATCTTGCAGCTGTTGCCGCAGGTGCCCGAGGACATGCTGACGGCGCTGCGCGGCGTGGAAGGCCCGGCGCGGCTGGCGGACTTTATCGCGGGCCTGATGGACATCAGCGCCGAAGAAAAGCAGAAATTGCTGGAGACGTTCGACGTCAGGACGCGGCTCGACAAATTGCTGGATATACTCTCGCGCCGCATCGAGGTGCTGAAGGTGTCACGCGACATCGACGAGCGCACGCGCGAATCGATCGACGGCAGGAACCGCGAGCACCTTTTGCGCGAGCAGATGCGCACGATCCAGAAAGAGCTGGGTGAAGACGGCTCGGGTGCGGCCGAAATCGCCGAACTTGAGAAGGCGATCACCTATGCGAAGATGCCCGCGGATGTCGAGAAGCAGGCGCGCAAGGAATTGAAGCGTCTCGAGCGCATGTCCGAAGGGGCAGGCGAGTACTCGATGATACGCACTTACCTCGACTGGTTGATCGAATTGCCGTGGGCGGCCGATCCTGAAACGGCGATTGATATCGCGGAGGCGCGGCGCATTCTCGACGACGACCACTACGGGCTCGACAAAATCAAGAAGCGCATTCTCGAGTACCTGGCGGTGCGTAAGTTAAATCCGGCGGGCAAGAGCCCGATCCTGTGCTTCGCCGGCCCGCCCGGCGTGGGCAAGACCTCGCTCGGCCAGAGCATAGCGAGGGCGACCGGGCGCAAGTTCGTGCGCGTGAGCTTGGGCGGCGTGCACGACGAAGCGGAAATGCGCGGCCACCGGCGTACATATATAGGTGCGCTGCCGGGCAACATCATCCAGAACCTGCGCAAGGTCGAAACGCGCAACTGCGTGATGATGCTCGACGAAGTCGACAAGCTGGGCGCGGGCGGTTTTCACGGCGATCCGTCGTCGGCATTGCTCGAAGTGCTCGACCCCGAGCAGAACTCGACTTTCCGCGATAACTATCTCGCGGTGCCGTTCGACCTGTCGGGCGTGATGTTCATCTGCACCGCCAACGTGCTCGACACCATACCGGGGCCGCTGCGCGACCGTATGGAGATTATTCAGTTGCCGGGTTACACGACTCAGGAGAAGCTGCAGATCGCGCGCCGCTACCTCGTCGCACGCCAATTGGCGGCGACGGGTCTGAAGGCGGAGCAGTGCGAAATCAGCGATGAAGCATTGACCGCGATCATCGAGGACTACACGCGCGAGGCGGGCGTACGCAATCTCGAACGCGAGCTCGGCAAGGTGTTTCGCAACGTTACCGTGCGTATTGCCGAAGGTACTGCGCAAGAGGTGAAAATCGGCGCTGGCGATTTGCACGCAATCCTGGGTGCGCCCAAATTCGACGCCGAGGTTGCAATGCACACTGGCGTGCCGGGCGTGGCGACCGGGCTCGCGTGGACGCCGGTGGGTGGCGACATCCTGTTCATCGAAGCCACGCGCATGCCCGGCAGCGGGAAGTTGATATTGACCGGCCAGCTTGGCGACGTGATGAAGGAAAGCGCGCAGGCGGCGTGGTCGTTGATCAAGGCGCGCGCGCAGCAACTCGGTATCAGGCAGGAGGTCCTCGACAAGTCGGATATCCACGTCCACGTGCCGGCGGGCGCCACGCCGAAAGACGGCCCGAGCGCCGGTGTTGCGATGTTCACGGCACTGGCCTCGCTGTTCACCGGCCGGCCGGTGCGTAACGACGTGGCGATGACGGGAGAAATCAGCCTGCGCGGTCTCGTCATGCCGATCGGCGGCGTCAAGGAAAAAGTCCTGGCGGCGCTGCGCGCGGGCATCAAGACGGTGCTGCTGCCGGCGCGGAACCGGCGCGACCTTGAGGAAATTCCCGCCGAAGCGCGCGAGAAGCTCAAGTTCGTGTGGGTAGAGAAAGTCGAAGATGCGCTGGCCGCCGCGTTGTCCGAAGACGCGGTCAGCGCGGAAGCCGCCTGAGTTAAAGCTGGCGGCAGGTTATGCCGGCTGCCAGCGCAGATCGAGGGTGAGCGGAAATGCGGGATTGTGCGGCTGCGGTTCGAGCGTCAGTGGACCCGCCGTGTGGCCGTGGTCCCAGAAGCGCGCGATGCGGCGCGCTTCGGCTTCGTTCGCGTTGACCGGAAACGTTTCGTAGTTGCGTCCGCCGGGATGGGCGACGTGATAGGTGCAGCCGCCTATGCTGCGTCCGCTCCAGGTATCGACGATGTCGAACACAAGCGGGGCCTGTACGCCTATGGTCGGATGCAGCGCGGAGGGCGGCGCCCACGCGCGGTAGCGCACGCCCGCCACTGCTACGCCGGGCACGCCGGTGGCGTGCAGCGGCACTTCGCGTTCATTGCACGCAACCGCATAACGCGATCCGGTCAGCCCGGTTACCTTGACCTGCAGGCGTTCGACCGATGAGTCGACGTAGCGCGCGGTGGCGCCGGCGCTGACTTCTTCGCCCAGCACATTCCACGGCTCGATCGCCTGGCGCAGTTCGAACTGGATATCGTTGTAGTTGACCGTGCCATAGCGCGGGAAGCGAAACTCGATGAAAGGCGCGAACCAGTCGAAATCGAACGCATAACCGGCGGCGTTGAGATCGCGCACCACGTCCTGCATGTCGGCGGCTATGAAATGCGGCAGCATGAAGCGGTCGTGCAATTGCGTGCCCCAGCGGATCAGCTGTCCTGAGTAAGGCGCTTTCCAGAATCGCGCGATGAGCGCGCGCAGCAGGAGCATCTGGGCGAGGCTCATCTGCGCGTGCGGCGGCATTTCGAACGCGCGGAATTCGAGGATGCCCAGGCGGCCGGTCGCGGTGTCGGGCGAATACAGCTTGTCGATGCAGAATTCGGCGCGATGGGTGTTGCCGGTGAGATCGACCAGCAGGTTGCGCAGCAGGCGGTCGACCAGCCATGGCGCGAGCGCTTCCTTGCCGGACTGCTGGCGTTGCGTCATTTGCTGGAATGCGATTTCGAGTTCGTAGAGATTGTCGTCGCGCGCCTCGTCGACGCGCGGCGCCTGGCTGGTGGGGCCAACGAACTGCCCGGCGAACAGGTACGACAGCGCCGGATGGTTCTGCCAGTATGCAAGCAGGCTCTTGATCAGGTCGGGACGGCGCAGGAGCGGACTATCGGCGGGCGTGGCACCGCCCAGTGTTACGTGGTTGCCGCCGCCGGTGCCGGTATGGCGGCCGTCGAGCATGAATTTTTCGGTGGCAAGCCGCGTCTGCCGCGCGTCTTCGTAAAGCGCCGTGGTATTGGCGGCGAGTTCCGTCCAGGTCGCCACGGGATGAATGTTGACTTCGATCACGCCGGGGTCGGGCGTGACCCTCAGCACATTCATGCGCGCGTCGGCCGGCGGCTCATAGCCTTCGATACGCAGCTTGAAGTTGAGGGCTTGCGCGCAGTCCTCCACGGTGGCGACCAGTGCCAGGTAATCTTCGATAAACGGCAGCGGCGGCATGTAGACGTAGAGGCAGCCTGCGCGCGGCTCAACACACAAAGCGGTGCGTACTATTTCCGCGGGCTTGTAATCCGTTTGTGGCGTGAGCCCGGTGCCCGTTGCCAGTGCCGCCGTTTCAAGCTGATCGAGCGCGGGCAGCGGCGCGAACGGATCGTGCGGCACATCGCCGTCATCTTTTTCGGTGACTGCCGGCAGGCTGTCGAGCGGCAAGCGGTAACCGAGCGGCGAGTCGCCGGAGATCAGGAGCAGGTGCTTGCGCCGCAGCGGCCAGGTGCTGCTGTCCCAGCGCGCGCCGTTTTTTTTCCTTGCCGCCAGTTTGGCTGCGCGCAGGGGCAGCACGAACCCTACGGGTTCTCCCAGGCCCCGCCGCAGTTGCGCGGCCAGCCGGGCGCGTTCGCCCGCGTCTTTGAGATTTGCCGCCAGCGGATCGACGTTCACCGGCAACTGGCTTTCCTGGTCGAGTGCGCGCCACGTGTCTTCATATGCCGGCATCACGAACGCGTTGGCAAAGCCGAGCCGCCCGGCGATGCTGTCTATCAGTTGACGCGCTTCGCGCGTGCCATGGGCCGCGCCGGCGGCGCCGACCAATTGCGGATTGCGCCAGACCGCCACGCCGTCCTTGCGCCAGTAGATGCCGAGCGCCCAGCGCGGCAGCGGTTCGCCCGGATACCATTTGCCCTGGCCGTAATGCAGCAGCGCGCCGGGAGCAAGACGCTGCTGCATTCGCTGCTGCAACGCGCCCGCCAGTTCGAGCTTGGCGGGGGACAGCGCGGTGTAATTCCATTCCGGCCCGTCCATGTCGTCGACGGAAACGAAAGTCGGTTCGCCGCCCTGCGTCAGGCGCACGTCGCCGGCCGTGAGTTCACTGTCGACCGCGTGGCCCAGCGCATCTATCGCCTGCCATTGCTGCACGGTGTACGGTTTGGTCACTCGCGGGTCTTCGCGGATGCGCGTGACGCTCATCGAAAATTCGAAAGTCGATTCGCAGGGTTCGGTCGTGCCGCTCACGGGTGCTGCGCTGCCGGGCGACGCGGTGCAGGCGAGCGGGATATGGCCTTCGCCTGCAAGCAGACCCGACGTAGGATCGAGCCCGATCCAGCCGGCGCCCGGAATATAAACCTCGGCCCACGCGTGCAGGTCGGTGAAGTCGCGCTCCGGCCCCGACGGCCCGTCGAGCGCCTTGATGTCGGCGGTGAGCTGGATCAGATAGCCGGAGACGAAGCGCGCGGCAAGCCCGCAGTGGCGCAGGATCTGCACCATCAGCCAGCCGCTGTCGCGGCACGAGCCGCTCTTGAGACCCAGCGTTTGCTCGCAGGTCTGCACGCCGGGCTCCATGCGTACGAGATAGGCGATGTCGTTTTGCAGGCTGCGGTTGACCGCCAGCAGAAAGTCGATGCTTAACATGCCGGGTTTCATTTCGCGCGCGCGGAAATTTTCTATCCATTGCGTGAGCTGCGGCCCCCGTTCTTCGACGGCGAGAAAGGGCGCCAGGTCGCGCGCGAGCTGGGCATCGTAGGCGAACGGGAATTTTTCGGCGTAACTTTCCACGAAAAAATCGAACGGGTTGATCACCGTCATGTCGGCGACCAGATCGACCGTCATTTCGAATTCGCGCGTTTTCTCAGGGAACACGTAGCGCGCGATGAAATTGCCGTAGACGTCCTGCTGCCAGTTGACGAAGTGCTTGGCCGGCTTGACGGTCAGCGAATAGGACAGGATGGGGGTGCGGCAGTGCGGTGCAGGGCGCAGCCTGACTTCGTGCGCCGACAATGCGACCGGCCGCTCGTAACGGTAACGCGTGTGGTGATTGAGCGCGACGTGGATGCTCACGCCGGACTTTCGTGCTGCGCGCTGCGGCCGCGCCTAGCCGGCATCATCCCATTGCGGGTTGGGTATCTGCGCGAACACGCGTTTCAATCCCTCGCCCCACTGATTGTGGATCATGTTGAAGTAGGGGTCGGACTCGTCGATGCGGCGCACGATGCCCGGGTGCAGGCTGTTGTTATGGTAGACGAGCAGATCAATGGGCAGGCCGACCGAGATATTGCTGCGCATGGTCGAGTCGAAAGACACCAACACGCACTTGGCCGCGTCGAGCAGGTTGGTGTGACGGTTGATTACGCGGTCGATTACCGGCTTGCCGTATTTGCTCTCGCCGATCTGGAAGTACGGCGTTTCCGGCGTCGCTTCGATGAAATTGCCTTCGCTGTAGACGTGAAAGAGGCGCTGCGGCTCGCCGCGAATCTGGCCGCCGACCACGAACGAGGCGCCGGCCTCGATGTTGCTTTGCGCGAGATAGGGGCCGTCGCGGCGCCGCACTTCGCGCAAGGCGTTGCCGATGAGATCGGCGATTTCAAACATCGAACTCGCGTTGTTGATGGTCCGGTTGGCGTCGCCGCTCTTCGACTGGTGCTCGAGCAGGTTGATGGCGCTCTGGGTGATCGACAGGTTGCCTGAACTCAAGACCACGATCAGGCGCTCGCCGTCGCGTTTGATCATGTGCATCTTGCTGAAGGTCGCGATCTGGTCGACCCCGGCATTGGTGCGGGAATCGGAGGCGAACACCATCCCGGCATCGAGCATTACGGCGACACAGTAAGTCATGAAAGCGATTCCCCGAACGGCTGGCGTAAAGTTCACTATTCTAATGGTTGCCGCTCAAGCTGAGTAACTGGATTGTCGCTGCGTCCCGGCGGCGGCGCCGATAGCAGGGGTCGGATAGTCCGGCACCAGGAATTCTTTATTGATCTCGACCGCCAGGTTGCCGATGCCTTCGAGGAATTCCATCAGGTATTCGTGCAGGCCCAGTTCGAAGATCTGCTGGGTGCGGCCGTAATGCAGCTTGGCGTGCAGTTCGCCCGCCATGCGCTCGGCCTCAAGCTGGGTGTCGTCGCTGAGATTGCGCAGGATATCGTAGATGTCGTTCATGCAGGCGTGCAGCGAGCGCGGCACGTCCTCGCGCAGGATCAGCAGCTCGGCCACCTTCATCGGCGTAATGACGTCGCGATAGACCCGGCGGTAGGAATCGAAAGCGCTGACCGAGCGCAGCAGGGCGCTCCACTGGTAGTAATCGACGGCGCCGCCGACGTCGCCCGCTGATGGCAGGAGAGTGTGGTACTTGACGTCGACGATGCGCGCGGTGTTGTCGGCGCGCTCCATGAACGTGCCGAGGCGGATGAAGTGATAGCCCTCGTCGCGCAGCATGGTGCCGAACGTGACGCCGCGGAACTGGTGCGACTGCAGCTTGACCCAGTCGAAGAATGCGCTGATGCCGCGCGATTCGACGTGCGGATAGTCGACGTTACGCATGTCGAGCCACAACTGGTTCAGGTCCTCGTACATCTCGGACGTGATCACGCCGCGCACGCTGCGTGCGTTTTCCCGCGCCGCCTGGATGCACGAGTAGATACTCGACGGGTTGGTCGCGTCGAGCACCATGAAATGCAGCATGTTGTTGGGGGTGATCTCGGGATATTGCTCGTAGTACGCGGTGGCGCGGCCGGTGATGACCAGCGGCAGCGCCCACGGGTCGGCCCATTCCTGGCCGGCTTCGAGCACGCGATAGGGCAGCAGCGACATGCGGTACGTCACATCGAGCATGCGCGCGGTATTTTCCGCGCGCTCGATATGGCGCGACATCCAGTACAGGTTGTTGGCGGCGCGGGCTAGCACGTTGTGCGAGAGGCGAGAGGCGGGAGGTGTGAGGCGGGAGCAGGCAGATTCGCCGCGACTATGCGTTTGGTATTCCTGGTGATTGCGTGGCGTGCAAAAACAAAGCGCGAACGAAGCACTCCTGAATTTCGCCTCTCGCCTCTCGCCTCTCGCCTCACGATTCGAGCACCCAGGTGTCTTTGGTGCCGCCGCCCTGCGACGAATTCACCACCAGCGAGCCTTCGCGCAACGCCACGCGCGTCAGACCGCCGGGCACCAGCGAAACGGTTTTGCCAGATAGTACATAGGGGCGCAGGTCGACGTGGCGCGGCGCGATGCCGGATTGTACATAGGTCGGGCAGGTCGACAGGGCGAGAGTCGGTTGGGCGATGAAAGCGGCAGGCGTCGTGAGTATGCGGGCGCGGTAAGCCTCGATTTCGGCTTTGGTGGAGGCGGGTCCGACCAGCATGCCGTAGCCGCCCGAACCCTGCACTTCCTTGACCACCAGTTCGCCGAGATGCGCGAGCACGTACTTGAGGTCGTCGGGTTTGCCCAACTGGTAGGTCGGCACGTTCTGCAAAATCGGTTCTTCGCCGAGGTAGAACTTGACCATGTCGGGCACGTAGACATAGGTCGATTTGTCGTCGGCAACACCGGTGCCGATGGCGTTGGCGAGCGTGACGCGCCCGGCGCGATAGGCGCCGAACAGGCCCGGCACGCCGACTATGGAATCCGGGCGAAACGCGAGCGGGTCGAGAAAGTCGTCATCGACGCGGCGGTAAATCACGTCGACGCGCTGCGGGCCGTGCGTGGTGCGCATGTAGACGTAGTTGTCCGCGACGAAGAGATCGGGGCCTTCGACCAGTTCCACGCCCATCTGCTGCGCGAGAAAGGCGTGTTCGAAGTAAGCGCTGTTGTAGGAGCCGGGTGTCAGCACCGCAACAGTCGGATTGCTGACGCCCGCCGGCGCGACGGCGCGCAGGTTGTCGAGCAGCACGTCGGCGTAGTGGTCGACCGGCGCGATCGGCACGCGTGAAAAAAGGTCGGGAAAGAGCCGCATCATCATTTTGCGGTTTTCCAGCATGTACGAGACGCCCGAAGGCGTGCGCAGATTGTCTTCCAGCACGTAGAACGTATCGCGCCCGACCTTGACGAGGTCGATGCCGGCGACGTGAATGTAGACGTCGGCGGGGACGTCGAAGCCGCGCATTTCGGGGCGAAACAGGTTGTTGCCGAGGATCTGGTGCTCGGGAATGATGCCGGCCTTGATGATTTCCTGGTCGTGGTAAATATCTTTGAGGAAAGCATTGAGCGCACGCACGCGCTGACAACAGCCCTCGGATAGCACTTTCCAGGCACCCGGCCGCAGGATGCGCGGAATGATGTCGAACGGGATCGAGCGCTCGACCCCGGTGTCGTCGCCGTAGACCGCAAAAGTAATGCCCTGACGAGCGTACAGCGTGTCGGCTTCTTTCTGCTTTTGCAGCATGAACTCGACCGGCTTGGAGCCCAGCCAGTTCGCGTACGCAGCGTAGTGCTCGCGCGGAGCGCCGTCGTCGTCGTACATTTCGTTGAACCAGCGCGGGGCTGTCAACGTCCCATTCATGGGCATGGTCATGCCTTCCTGTTAGCAATGCGCGTGCCATGCGTGGCGCGTCAAGTCACCGCTGCCCCGGTATTGCGGACGCCTGTAGGGAAACTTTCGGGCCTATTTTACGCTGGGAACCGCCAGTCCCGAAGTTCGCCCGAGCATCCGGCGTGGGGTTGCACCAGAAATGACGCGGCAAAAGGGCATGTGCCTGTTTGTGGTGCGCGCGTGCGGTGATTGCCGGAGCGCCCCTTGGAAAAATCTGCAGTAGCGGTCGTTTGGGTATATTTGTCTAGGTCAAAATAGAATATATATGGTATATTAGAACAATAATTGCTTAATATGTATTAGTTGTCTATGTCAAAAATGAAAATAAAACAAAGTCCTGCGCCCGAGACCGCTATCGGCGCGGTTGAGCGCGAGACTGGCCTGTCGAAGGACACTTTGCGTATCTGGGAGCGCCGCTACGGATTTCCGCAGCCAGTGCGCGACAGCAATGGCGAAAGAACGTACCCGGCCGAGCAGGTCGAGAAATTGCGCGTCATACGGCGGCTTATGGACGGCGGACTGCGCCCGGGCAAGATTGTGCAAATGCCGCTGCGCGAACTGAACGCCCAGATCGGTTGCATGCACTCGACAGGCGGCGCCGCGATTGCGCATGCGGAGTCGCTGGACGAATTTCTGCGCCTGCTCAAGGCGCACAACGTTACCGCGCTGCGCGAGCATCTGGCGCAGTTGCTGTTGCGCCTGGGCCTGCAGCGCTTTGTACTTGAAGCGGTAGCGCCCCTGACTGTGCTGGTGGGCAATGCCTGGACGCAGGGCCGCATCGAGATTTTCGAGGAACACCTCTATTCGGAGCAGGTCCAGCATTTGCTGCGGCAGGCGCTCGGCTCGTTTTCTCAGCCGACGCAGACGCCCCGCGTGCTGCTGACCACGCTGCCCGGCGAAGAGCACCAGCTCGGACTGTTGATGGCCCAGGCATGCCTTACCGTGGAGGGCGCGCAATGTATTTCGCTGGGCGTGCAGACACCGGCGGGCGACATTGCACAGGCGGCGCGCGCGCACCGGGCGGACGTTGTCGGCCTGTCTTTCAGCTCCGCGCTGCAGATGCGCGTCGCCAGTGCAGGGCTCGCCGATTTGCGCCAGCGTCTCGACCGCGACGTTGCGTTGTGGGCCGGCGGCGCGGTCTGGAAGCGCGCGCGCAAATTGATTCCAGGCGTCACGCCGATTGCAGCGTTGGAGGAAATTCCGACGGTGCTGGCGGCGTGGCGCGCGACACACCCGGCGCGTGCGGAAGTTTGACCCGACCGGCATCCAATCCCGCCCGCGCACCGTATATCCATCCAGCAGCAAATCACGATCCGACACCCGCCGGTGCGGGGGCCGTATCGGCTTACAGGAGCATGCAATGACGTCAGCCACGCAACGCGCAATCGACTGGACCGAACAGGGCCTGGTGCCCGACATGGTGATCCGCCAGGGCATACGCCGGCTGCTGAAAGAGCGCCTCGGTGAAATACACGCGAATGATGCCGCTGCGGCAGGCGAGGCGGCGACCGCTTTCGCGACGGCGATGGGCGCGGCACCGGTTGCGCTGGTGCCGGACAAGGCCAACGAGCAGCATTACGAAGTGCCGGCGGCTTTTTTTGCCGGCGTGCTGGGCCCGCACCGCAAATACAGTTCGTGCTGGTGGCCGCACGGCGTGCAAACGCTGGCGGACGCCGAAGCGGCGGCACTGACCGCGACCTGCGAGCGGGCCGGACTTGCCGACGGTCAGCACATTCTCGAACTCGGTTGCGGCTGGGGTTCGCTCACGCTGTGGATGGCCGCGCAGTACCCGGCGAGCCGCATCACCGCGGTGTCCAACTCGAATTCTCAGCGCGAGCACATCGAGGGCGAAGCGGCGCGTCGCGGGATTGCCAATGTGCGCGTGATTACCTGCGACATGAACCGTTTCGACAGCGACGAACGCTTTGACCGCATCGTGTCCGTCGAAATGTTCGAGCACATGCGCAACTGGCCCGAACTGTTCCGGCGCGTGAGTTCATGGCTCACGCCCCGCGGCACGTTCTTTATGCACGTATTCGTGCACCGCGCAACGCCCTACGAATTCGTCGCGCGCGACGCGAGCGACTGGATGAGCCGCCATTTCTTTGCCGGCGGCATGATGCCCAGCGACGACCTTGCCCTGCATTTTCAGGACGATCTCAGGATGGTGCGGCGCTGGCGGTGGGACGGCACGCATTACGAGCGCACCTCGAACGCGTGGCTCGCGAACATGGATGCGAACCGCGCCGAGTTGTGGCCGCTGCTCGAAAAGACCTATGGATGCGAGCATGCGCTCCAGTGGTGGTCGCGCTGGCGCATTTTCTTCATGTCGTGCGCGGAGTTGTTCGGCTACGAACGCGGCCAGCAGTGGTGGGTGAGCCATTACCTGTTCGAGCGTCGCGCGTGAACGCTCTGCAATCTGCGCCGGGAACGATGTCGGCCGCGACATCTGCGCCGAACCTTATCGGCAACATCGCGGCTTTCCAGGTGGGCTGGTTCGCCTGCGTGCTGGGCGCCGCGCAGGGCTGGCCGTGGAGCGGCGCCGCACTCGCGCTGGTGATCGCGGTGTGGCACACGGCGCGCGCTGCACGCCCGGCGCAGGAAGCAAAACTGATAGTCGCGGCCGTATTGATAGGCGCCGCATGGGACAGTTCGCTCGCCGCGATCGGCTGGCTCTCGTTCGTGTCCGTTATCACGGACGCCATGGCGCCACCCTGGATACTCGGCATGTGGGCGCTGTTTGCGACGACGCTCAACGTTTCACTCAACTGGCTGAAAGGTCGCTGGCTGGTTGCGGCGCTGCTTGGCGGCATTGCCGGGCCGCTTTCCTATTGGGCCGGTGCGCGGCTGGGCGCGGTGGTGCTGGTCGAACCGGCGCCCGCGTTAGTCGCGCTTTCGATCGGCTGGGCCATCCTGATGCCGCTCCTGATGGCGCTTGCGCGCCGTTATGACGGCATTCACGGCACGCGCTGACGAGGACATCCTGCCATGTTCGACCTTAATACAATGGTATTCGCCGCCGTCTGCGGATTGGCCGCCAGTCTGTTTCTGGCGTTCGTCACGTGGCTGGTGAGTCTCGTCAGGCGCGATGTCAGCATAGTCGACAGCATGTGGTCAGTATTGATATTGACCGCCGGGCTGGTCTACGCCGCGGTATTGCCTGACGCCGGCCCGCGCCTGGCGTGGGTGCTCGCGCTGGCGGCATTGTGGGCGGCGCGTCTCGCCGGGTATATCACCTGGCGCAATTGGGGCGATGGCGAGGACCACCGTTATCAGGCAATCCGCGCGCGCAATCAGCCGCACTTCGAATACAAGAGTCTCTATCTGGTGTTCGGCTTGCAGGGCGTGCTTGCGTGGATCGTGTCGCTTTCGCTGTTGGCAGCGCTCGCCGGTTCGCAGGCGATGGGTTGGCTCGACGCCTGCGGCATCGCCGTATGCGTATTCGGTGTGGTGTTCGAGGCGGTGGGCGACGGCCAGTTGGCGCGCTTCAGGGCGCGGCCCGAAAACCGCGGCCGCGTCATGGACAGCGGGCTGTGGCGCTATACGCGGCATCCCAATTACTTTGGCGAATTTTGCGTGTGGTGGGGTTTTTATCTCATCGCGGCCGCCGCTGGCGGCTGGTGGAGCATTGTTTCGCCGTTGCTCATGTCGGTGCTGTTGCTGAAGGTTTCCGGCGTCACGCTGCTCGAAAAAGACATTGCTGAACGCCGTCCGGCGTATCGCGATTACGTCGCGCGCACCAACGCGTTT
Source organism: Betaproteobacteria bacterium (assembly GCA_021414185.1). Lineage (GTDB taxonomy): Bacteria > Pseudomonadota > Gammaproteobacteria > Burkholderiales > SG8-41 > PALSA-1004. The sequence continues at coordinate 2,983 of JAIOOZ010000534.1, read as the reverse complement.
TTCCCGGGTGCGCGCAGGGACGCTGCCTGAATGCGCGCAAACGTTACCAGCGCCAATTTGCTGAGCGCAGCAGTGCTGTTATGCGGTGCGCTCGCTGGCATGCCGGCCGCGGCGCAGGCGCGCGTGTGGAATTTTCAGGTTGCGCTCGATGACACGCCGATCGGTTATCACCGCTTCACGCTGCGCGAGCAGGGCGCCGGACGCGAATTGAAAGCCGAGGCGCGCTTCAGCGTCAAGGTGTTGTTCTTTACGGCCTATCAATATGCGCACGAAGCGACCGAGCGCTGGCGCGGCAATTGTCTCGACAGCATCAGTGCGCGAACTGACGACAACGGCGAACGGCTGGCGGTCGATACGGCACGCGAAGGCGAACGCCTGGTCGTCACTACGGCCAAAGGGACGGGGAATCTGGACGGCTGCGTGATGAGCTTCGCCTACTGGAACCCGGATATCCTGCGTCAATCGCGCCTCCTGAACAGCCAAACCGGCGAGTACGAGGCAGTCAAAATCACCGCGCTCGGCGACGCCAGCATCATGGTGCGCGGCGCGCCAACTGCCGCTACGCATTACCGTATCACCGGGCCCAAAAACCCGATCGATCTGTGGTACTCCGCGGCCCAGGAGTGGCTGGCGCTCGAATCGACCGTCGCCGGCGGCCGGCGTCTGCGCTATCGGCTCGAGAAATGAGGACGACGTCATGAATGTCCGCTTGCTTTGCCGCGCGGCCGTGGCGCTGCTCCTGTGCGGCTGCCAGAGCAATGCGGCGCCTGTCGCGACCGTGGCGCACGTCGATTTGCAGCGCTTCATGGGCGACTGGTACGTGATCGCCAATATTCCGACCTTCATCGAAAAGGGCGCCCATAACGCGATCGAGTCATACCGCCTGGACGCGGACGGCACAATCGCGACCACGTTTACGTTTCGCGCCGGCAGTTTTGACGGTGAAGTAAAGCGCCATACGCCGCGCGGCTTCGTGCGCGACCGCGAGTCGAATGCGGTGTGGGGCATGCAGTTCGTGTGGCCGATCAAGGCCGACTATCGAATCATGTATCTCGCCGACGACTACAGCCAGACGGTGGTCGGACGCCAGCAGCGCGACTACGTGTGGATCATGGCGCGTACCCCTTCCATTCCCGACGCCGACTATCAGCGCCTGCTCAAGTTCGTGGGCGAGCAGGGCTACGACATCAAGCAGGTCCTCAAGGTGCCCCAGCAATGGAAATGACCGGTAAGCCGTGGCACGCGCGCCTGTGGAGCAGCATCGTATGCTGGTTCGACAGCAGCGCCGGGGCCGCGCAGATTTCACGCGACGGTGCGCAGGCGCGGCAGATCGACTGGACGCGTGTCGTGCCTTTCGTCGGCTTGCATCTTGCCTGCCTGGCGGTGTTGTGGGTCGGCGTGAGCGCCGCCGCGGTGGCAGTGGCGGTGGGCCTCTACGCGTTGCGCATGTTTGCAATCACCGGCTTTTATCACCGCTATTTTTCGCATTGCGCGTTCCGTACTTCGCGCGCCGCGCAGTTTGTATTCGCGCTGCTTGCTGCGTCCGCCGTGCAGCGCGGCCCGTTGTGGTGGGCGTCGCACCATCGCCACCACCATGCTCATGCAGATGCACCGGACGACGCGCACTCGGCGCGCCAGCATGGATTCTGGTGGAGCCACATGGGCTGGTTCATGGCGCGCAGGAATTTCGCCGCGCGGCATGCGCTCGTTGCCGATCTCGCGCGCTACCCGGAACTGCGTTTTCTCGACCGCTTCGATGCGCTGGTGCCGGTGGCGTTGGCCGCGCTGCTGTATGCCGCGGGCGCGTTGCTCGCGCACTTTGCGCCGGCGCTCGCCACCAACGGGCTGCAACTCGTCGTGTGGGGGTTCTGCATTTCGACCGTAGTGTTGTATCACGCGACTTTCACGACCAACTCGCTGGCCCATCGCTTCGGGCGCCGGCGTTACGCGACGAGCGATGATTCGCGCAACAACGCCTGGCTCGCGCTGCTGACTTTTGGCGAAGGCTGGCACAACAACCATCACCACTATCCGGGCGCGGCGCGCCAGGGTTTTTACTGGTGGGAGATCGACCTTACGTACTACGGACTGCGCCTGCTGGCGGCGCTCGGCGTCATCTGGGACTTGAAGCAGGTGCCCGCCGCAATGCTGAACGCGCGGCGTCAGAGCGGAGCGCCCGCATGAAAATCGCCATCATCGGCAGCGGCATCGCCGGCAACGTGGTTGCGCACCGTTTGCACCGTGACCACGACATCACGGTGTTCGAGTCTGGCGGCCATATCGGCGGCCACACGCACACGCACGCGATCGAACTGAATGGCGAAAGTCACGCCATCGATACCGGTTTCATCGTGTTCAACGACTGGACTTATCCGCACTTCATTGCGTTGCTCGACGAGCTGGACGTCGAGTCGCAGGCAAGCGCGATGAGCTTCAGCGTGCGCAACGAGGCGAGCGGGCTCGAGTACAACGGCACCACGCTCAACACCCTGTTCGCGCAGCGGCGCAATCTGCTGCGGCCGTCGTTTCACTGCATGCTGCGCGACATCATGCGTTTCAACCGCGAAGCGCCGCGCCTGCTGGAAGGTGGTGCCGAGGTAGCCCTCGGCGAGTATTTGCGGGCGCACGCCTATTCCCGCGAGTTCATCACGGATTACCTGGTGCCGATGGGCGCTGCGATCTGGTCGACCGATCCCGCGCGCATGCTGGCGTTTCCGGCGCGTTACTTTGTGAGATTTTTTCACAACCACGGCATGTTGTCGGTGAATGCGCGCCCGCAGTGGCGCGCGATTCGCGGCGGCTCGGCGCGTTACGTCGAAAAGCTGGTGGCGCCGTTTCGCGACCGCGTCCGGCTCAATACGCCGGTCGAATCCGTACGGCGCATGCCCGACGGCGTGATGGTCAAAGCGCGCGGCGCGGAGGCCGCACGTTTCGATCAATTGTTCCTTGCCTGTCATGCAGACCAGGCCTTGCGCCTGCTCGC
>JAIOOZ010000533.1 GCA_021414185.1 Betaproteobacteria bacterium | reverse complement strand
GGGCTTTCGGAGCGGGCGCTTTGGGCGGCGGCACAGTGTCCTGCACTGCGCCCGGCGTCAGTGTCGTTTGCGCAGGCGCCGTGCCGGATTGCGCCCAGACGAGCGCGCACAGCGCAATCGTGAGCAGCCTCTGCAGGCCCGGATAATGCAATTGCGGCATGTCGAACGCCGGCCTTTTTCCTGGGTTGGGTTGAATGCCACGCAGCAGCGCGTTCATCGAATGCTCACCTGCGCGCTGCATGGCGCGATCGAAAATTGCGGCGATAGGGTCCTGGCGCGGGTGACTGAACGGTCTGCGGAGAAGCTGCTTTTCCGACCGCAAATTTTACCTTAAGTGGTGGGCGGCGGCATCCCGAACCGCGGCTTTTGCAACCCGCGCGGGACTATTTCTGCAATGCACCGATTTCAAAGTCTGAAACGTAATGACTAATGCTAGAATTAATCCGCCATCGCGCTCCAGGGAGTGCAGGAATGGAGCCGATTGCAACCGGAACCCGCCGGTTGGATCTTTTAAGGCAGACTGGCCAATGGAAAAAGCAATGATCGCGGAGTTTTCGACGCGATTCCCGGCGCTGGCGAACGAATTGGGGCCCGGCAACCTCGATACTTTGCTGGGCGCGACCACGGTGCTTGAACTGCCGGCGCGGCGCAAGGTGATTCGCGACCGCATGCCGGTCGACGCGCTGTACATGATTCTTGAAGGGCGGGTCGAGATTTCAGTCGAAGAATTCGGCCAGGCGATCACGCTTGGCCACCTCGGGCCCGGCGAATGGCTGGGCGAAGTTTCGGTGCTGAGCGGGGAACTCCTCGCGAGCTCTACGGTGACGACGGAAACGCCGGTCAAATTCCTGCGTCTGCGGCACCAGGCGTTCGAGGACCTGATCGCGAACAATCAGGAAATCGCCAGCGTGCTGCTGCGCCAGCTCGTGCTGATGCTGGCCGACCGTTTGCGCAAATCCGGCACGACGATGAAAAATCCGCTCAAGATCCAGAAGGTGACGGACGCGCAGGACGGCGGCGGCGTGCCGGAACGCGCACCCGCGCGCAACTGGCTGGAGTCGTTTTTCAGCCGGCCGGGCGCGAACTGAAGGAAGCGGCGATGGATACCAGGACATTTCTCAAGTCATTGCCGGGCTTTGAAGGATTTACACCGCGCGACCTCGATGCGCTGGCCGCGGTGACGCAGGTCAGGCTTTATCCCAAGGGGCACCAGTTTATTGCGCAGGGCGAACAGGGGCAGGCGCTCTACCTCATCATGACCGGCGCGGTATTGATGACCCGCGTCGACGAGTTGACCGGGTTCCGGCAGGAGCGGGAATTGCGCGCGGGCGAGACCTTCGGCTTGCTGTCTCTGCTGGATAATCTGCCGGCTGCGGCGACCTGCAGCGCGCTCGATGCGGTCTCCGCGGTGTCATTGCCGCGCGTCGAATTCAATGAATTGTTCGATGCGGCGCCGACGGTCGGCCATCATCTGCTTTATTTGGTGGCGATTCAGCTGGCGCGCGATCTGCAGGACAGAAACACTTCGCTGCGCTCGCTGCTGCGGGAGCAGGCGCATGCTGCGACCATGACCATGAAGGCCTTTAATCCCAACGCGCCGGGCCCCGGCAGGCGCGCCTGACCGGCGCCGCAACTGCCGACTGCCGAATTCAGGTTGCGGCGGGAGCGCGCGCGGCGACTGCTTCTTCCTTGTAGCGGCGGCCGCGATCGACGACGCGCCGGTCGCGTACCAGTTCCATGACGGGTACCCCGTAACCGCAGCTCGTCATCGTATTGTCGATCTGGATTTCGATGACCTGGCGTGCGGCGCCTTTCAGTTCGCGCGCCGGATGCTGCAATAACAATTCTGCCAGCGGTGAATCGGCAAGCGGTGTGACGGTGGCTTTGCCGAAGAGCCGAACGGTCGCCGCGTTATCTGCCTCAAACGAACTAATCATGACGGTGATGGGGCCGCCGGCGGTGCAATGCCGCGCGGTTTCGTTGCCCGAGCCTCTGTAATCCACGCCGCCTTTCGCCGAAACATTCACCGGGCCGACGTCGTGCGACCCGCGCGCGAGAGCGGGGTCGGCCGAGGCGACAAAAAACAGCGCGGCGTTGCGGATCAGTTCCGCCTGCTCGTCGGTGATCGAAGGATGGTAGGTTGCCATGGAGAATGGTGAGGAGTGAGGGTTGAAGGGTGAGAGGTGAGGCGAGAGGCGAGAGGCGAGAGGCGAGAAGCGAGAAGTGAGAAGCGAGAAGCGAGAAGCGAGAGGCGAGAGGAAAGCTAGCTGTAGATCTTTACTTCTCTCGCCTCTCGCCTATCAACATCCAAGCTGGTCCGCGAGATCGATAAAGTCTTTGGCGTTGATGTCGAACGTGGGCTCGGGGCTCAGATCCGGATGCCGGCCCTTGCCGTTTTCGAGCGGACGCAGCACGAGCGCGGTCTTGAGGCCGTGCCTGGCGGCGTGACGCAGGTCGTCCTTGTGCGCGGCGACCATCATCACTTCGGCGGGCTTCAAGCCGAGGATTTCGGCGGCGCCGAGATAGGCTTCGGGATCGGGCTTGTAGTGGTGGAATACTTCCGCCGACAAAATCAGATCCCACGGCAGCCCCGCATGCTTCGCCATGTTGTTGAGGAGCGCAACATTGCCGTTCGACAGCGTGGCGATGGTGTAGTTTTTCTTCAGGCGCTTCAATCCGCGCACCGTGTCCGACCACGGTTTCAGGCGGTGCCAGGCGCGGTTGAGATGGACTTTTTCTTCTTCGGTGAGCGTGGTGATTTTGAACTTGACGAGGATTTCATCGAGGATCATGCGGTGCAGGTCGTCGATCTTTGTCCACGGCAGTTCGCCGCGCGCCACCCGGTCCATCGCGGGGCGGTAGCCCGCGCGCCATGCGTCCGCGAATTTCGTCGCGTTAAGGCGCAGTCCCTTGGATTGCGCGAACGCGCGCATTTCGCGCGCGATGCTGCCGCGCCAGTCGACCACCGTGCCGAACACGTCGAAGGTCAGGGCCTTGACCCCCGCGAGTTCGGGTTTCATTTGGCCGCCACGCACATGATTTCGACCAGCGTGTCGGCCGAGCC
>JAIOOZ010000623.1 GCA_021414185.1 Betaproteobacteria bacterium | reverse complement strand
CTACGTGATATTTGCCCTAGTCGGCAGGCGGCAAAAATTGTAAATTTATGCCGTCAACATCAGGGAGTTTCTTCATGGCGACTCAGCGATATTTTCTCTCCGGCATGTTTGGCCTGCTGCTCGCGTTATTCGGCGGCGCGGCGCTCGCGGACGGCGTTGGCCAGGTCGTGCATTTGAGCGGCACGTTGTCCGCGCAGAGGCCGGACGGCACGATTCGTATTCTGGCGCGCGGATCGGAAGTCAATCCAGGCGATACCCTCACCACGCAGGCCGACAGTTATGGTCAGCTCGGCTTCACCGACGGCAGCACGATGACCATGCGCCCCAACACGCGGATGAAAATCGAGGCTTACGCGTTCAACAAGGAGCAGCCGAACGCCGACAACGCGTTCTTCCGCCTGCTGCGAGGCGGGCTGCGCACGGCCACGGGGCTCATCGGCAAACGCGGCAACATGGATGCCTACAAGATCGGCACCCAGGTGGCGACGATAGGCATACGCGGCTCCACTGGCGACACGCTCGACTGCACCCAGGGCTGCGACGGCGTGACCAGCACCAGCGGCAAGGCCGAGCGCGGTGTGTATCACGCGACTTACACCGGCAGCTACATCATGCAAAACGAAGGCGGCGCCGAGATTATCGGCGAAGCGCGCTTCGGTTTCGTCAAGGATGCCAAGACCAAGCCGCGTTTGTTGACGAGCGACCCCGGGCTTGGTTTCGACGAACTGCCTTTCCAGCTCATGCGTACGGACCCGGGCGGGCGTTGCGACGTAGTGCGGTAAACACAGCGCGCTTCGCTCTGTCCAAATAAAAACCCCCGCCGTGAGCGGGGGTTTTTTTGCGCGTACGCCCGGTAATATCTGAATACAATCTGAAGAACAATTTGGAACCGCCGATTAACGCCGACAAGCAGTAACTCGCCTGTTGTATCCGCCAAGTGGACTATTTTATTGCGCGCGCGTGACAGGTTTTTCGAAAAGTACAAGATTTTCTATGTGCTTTTGCGCGCCTGTCAGGGAATTCCTGAATCGAGGGTCAGCCTGCCCCTTTTTTTCCTTTCTTTTTTTCCTTTTGTTCCATAAGTGACTGACAGACTTCTATCATCTGAAGGCGGCAAGTGCACAAAGGTCTAACGAGGCTCCTGGTCGCCCTGCATCGCGCTCCCGCCGCCGCCCCGCGATGCCAGCGGCAATCCCGTCATTTCTTTCAGCTTGCGCGCAAATTCGGCGGCGGGCGCCGGCACCGATTCCTCAGTTGCCGGAAAGCTCTTCACCCATAGCACTTTGCCACCATCGGCCGGTTTCAGTCCGACGTCGCCTGTGTAGGTGTCGGGCCCGGCGTGATCGGCATGAAAAAGATGCCGCACCACAATGCGGCTGAAATCCGAGAACGGCCGGGACTGTTTGCTCATTTCCACGTGACCATAGCGTGACACGGTGACCACCCGGCGGTCGCTGAAATCGAGGTATTCAAGCTTGTTCAGCGGCACGAGAGCCGCAAGCATGAAAGCGGTCAGCGCCATGATCCAGTATTTCGCGTTGCCCAATTCCGCACCGGCCAGGGTGAATGTGCCCGTCAAGCTCCAGAGGAAAGCCCCGATGGCAATCAATACGGCGGCAATGCCCAGCCGCAGTTTCACGTTTGGGCCATCTATCACAAGCGTCCCGGCGGTGTGCGTGTCAGTCATGTGCAACCCGTATCCCGAGGCCCACGCGGCTGTTGCGCCGGCAATTGCACCGCGAGGGGATGTCTGGCGGCGCGGCACAGCCCTGCTCGCGCCCGGCGCAGGCGTGGAATGCTAATCCCCACCGCCGCCGTCGCAGCCATCGCCACCGCCACCGTCCCAGCCGGGGCCTGCCCCCTCGGCGCCGCCGATCCGACGCGCACGTTTTTTTCTGCGGGAAACTGCCAGTTCATGTTGTCTTTTTGCAAAGGCTGCGTCGAGTGCTTTAATTTGCTCCGGCGTATACAGTAACTCCTGCGGCAACGTTGCCTTGCAGGACTCGCACTTGGGGAAACGGCGATTGAGTATTGCAAACCCGCATCGCGGGCACTTATATACAGGTTCCATCGACGTGGCGTGCGTGACATCCGGTTCTAAAAAATGTCGGCCAGCGGGTCACGTTTTTCTGCGCCTCAGGGTCGCGGGTTCGAAATAAGCGCCCCGGGTATCCAGGTGCGCAATCAGGAAAGACTGCAATTCCTGCGCATTCGCCGTCAGTATGCTGCGCTTCTGCGGCACGGCGTCGTTTTTCCTGAGCTGCCATCCCAGGCCGTTTTCATGGCGGATCGCGGCCGGGTTTTCCGCGATGAACTTTTCGAACCAACTCGGATCCATGATCGCCAGCTTCAGGTCCGGCTCGATCGTCAACACGCGAACGGCACTATGGACGGGGAGCAGATGGTCGCGGTAATACTCGGTTTGCGGCATGTCGCTCGCAGCGGGCAGCAAGTCCAGAAAGAGATGCCCTTCGATCCTGAAAATGCGAACGGCAAACGTTCCCCACTTGCCGCCGGATTCGGTAATGACGAGCTTGTAGCTCTTGTCGGTGGCCGGCGTGAATTCCCAGGTCTCTGCGAAATCCTCGGTCACCCACGCGCCGACAAGTTCGGGCGCGAACAGCAGGTCCTCGGCGGTGTAGAACGCATGGAGCGAGAAGACGCAGCCGCCAAGAACTGCGAGCAGTGCGATTGCGAAGAATTTCGACACTGTTTTCATGGTCATCTGCCGTCAACGCCCGGCCGCCCATTGCGCATTGCCTTCCCCTACCACCACGAACGGCGCCCAGAGCGCCGGATGCGCGAAGTATGGCTTATCGGTGCGCGCCATCAGCGCGAGCATCGAGCGGCGCAGCGCTTCCGCCTTGGGCGCGCCTTGCGCGGACTCTTCAAACATGCGCGTTGTGAGCGCTACTGCGGCATCCGAACTCACGGCCCAGTGCGAAACGAGTAGCGATCTCGCGCCCGCATAGAAGAATGCCCGCGCCAACCCCGAGAGGCCCTCAGCACCCGGCGTGCCGTCCGGCGCTGCGGTGTTGCAGGCGGAGAGCACCACCCAGTCAGCGTCCAGTTTCAGTTGCGAAATCTCGCTGGCGGTCAGCAGTCCGTCGTCGAGTTCGCTTCCCGTCGGCGGCGGGGTGAGTACAAGGGCCGGTTCGGCGAGCCCCTTGAAGTCCCCCGCCATTAACCCGTGCGTGGCAAAGGCGAGGTTGCGGTAACGCGTGAGGTCGGCTTCTTTAACCGCACGCTCGGTGGCCGCGGGCCCGAGCCGGATCGACGCAGCGGGCGCTTTCAGCGCCGCGGCGATGGCGCGCAGCTCGCCGGCGGATTCCGGCAAGCGCGCGAGTTTTCTGACTTCGTTCGCATCGGCCACGGCGCCGCGCGAGTAAAGCGCCGCGACATTCGCGCGGCGCGCCGTCTCGCCACTGCCGTCAAGCACGGGATCGCCAAAGCCGCTGAATGGCTCGCGCGAAGCGGGCGGTTTCGCGAACTGGCGCAGCGCGCGCAGCGAGCCGGCGGCGGGTAACACCGTGATGGCGTACTTCCTGGTGAGCCACGGCACCTGCGATAGTTCGGCGAGCGTGGCAGCGGGCTCTACCGGAAGCCCGGTCACCAGCACGCCCGGCGGCAGACTCTGCAGCGCGCCGTCCGGAACGAAAATCAGGTGCCTTGTACCCGCAAGCAGCGCCTCCGCTGGCGCGAGGATCTTTTGATACAACTCGTGCGCCAAGGTAACGTTGAACGGCTGCCTGAGCAGACGTTCGGGGTCCGGGACGTCGAGGTCGAGCTGCGACCGAACCTTCCTGACGGATTCGTCCAGTTCACCGTGCTTGATGCCGAGCCGGAAAAACCCCGCATCGCCCTGCCGCAGCACCCACAGGAAACTTTCATTCGTCGAAACGAGCAGGAGCAAAAGTGCTTCGTCTTTGGCGAGCAACTTCTGTGCGGCGGCAAGCTCCAGCGGCTGCGGGTTGGTCAGTTCTCCGTACTGCGGATACTCGCGCTCCAGACGGGCATCGAGTTCGGCGATCGCCTTCAATGTCGCAGCCTGCTCGCCGCGCATTGATGCTCCAAGCGTTTCGTTGCCGCGCTGTCCCGCCGCCTGCATGATGCGCACGTCGAGTTGCTCGAACCTTGCCATGGCGTCCTGCCGCGCGCGAGCAAGCGGGGCGAGCGCGTCACTCCCGGCGGCGTATCGCGCCGCCATCTTCGCCACCTGCTCCGCCGTGTCGCTCGCGCGCGCGAGTTGCGCGATGCCGAATCCCTCGCGCGTGGCCTCGGCGCGCGCTTCCGGCCCGCGCCCGGAGAGTGCAGCGAGTAATGAAACGTGATGCTCGAAATCGCCGGAGCGCGTTCTCTGCTCGGCGAGCGCGCCCGGGCGCGATGTGCGGCCGCGGGCCGTGAAGCGCAGCGCCAGTGCCGCATTCGCGCGGCGTGCGAGCGCCAGCGCTTCGTCCAGCTTTCCTTGTGCTTTGAGCAGATCTGCCAGCAGGTTTAACAACCGCGCGACATCGGGGTGATCTGGCCCCAGCGCTTTTTCAGAAATCGCCACCGCGCGCTGGCGCAGCGGCGCTGCCTCGGCAAAGCGCCCCTGCATTTGATAAAGCAACGCGAGGTTGCTTAACGACACCGCGTAACGCGGGTGATCCGGACCCACCGTATTCTCCACGATCCTGAGGCAGCGCAAATACAGAGGCTCTGCTTCGGCGTAGCGTCCGTGCATCCGATAGAGTTCCGCGAGGTTGTTCAATTGCCCCGCAGCCTGCACGCTGTCCGGCCCCAACGCTTTTTCCGCAATTCCCAATGAACGTTGCAAGTGCGACGCTGCATCGGCATACCGGCCTTGCGCCTGATACAGCAACGCAAGATTGTTTAAGACTCCCCCGACATATGGGTGTTCCGGCCCGAGTGCTTTTTCAAGGATCTCCAGCGTCCGGCGGTACAGCGGCTCAGCGTCGGCATAGCGTCCCTGTTCCCGGTACAGCTCCGCCAGGTAGTTCAATCCCACGCCGACGTCAGGGTGATCTGGCGCCAGGGCCTTTTCCCAGATCGCCAGCGCCCGCCGGTGCAGTGTCTCGGCCTCGGCATAGCGCCCCTGCACTTTATGCAATACCGCAAGATTGCTTAGATTAGTTGCGACATCCGGATGATCCGGGCCGAAGGCTTTTTCATTGATCGCAAGCGAACGGCGGTACAGCGGCCCAGCTTCGGCGTAGCGTCCCTGTTCGCGGTACAGGTCCGCCAGATTGTTCAAGACCACCGCGACGTCCGGGTGTTCTGGCGCCAGGGCTTTTGGCTGGATAGCCAGTGCGCGCCGGTGCAGCGTCTCCGCCTCGGCATAGCGCCCCTGCTCATTATGCAATACCGCAAGATTACTCAGCGTCAATGCTACATCCGGATGATCCGGACCGAATGCTTTTTCAAGAATCTCGAGCGAACGGCGGTAAAGCGGTTCAGCTTCGGCATAGCGTCCTTGCTTTCGATAGATCTCAGCGAAGGTCTTCAGCGCGAGAACTATGCTCAGGTTGTTTCTGCCCAGCGTCTTTTCCAGAATCGCCAGCGAGCGCTGCATGAGTTGGCCGGCCTCGCTGAGCCGCCCCAGCGCAAGGTACAACCCCGCCAGGTTGCTCAACGACAGTCCGACATCCCGGTGATCCGGGCCCAGGGCTTTTTCGGTAATCGCGAGGTCGCGCAGATAAAGCGACTCGGCCTCCGCCAAGCGGCCCTGCGCTTTTCGCAGCCCCGCGAGGTTGTTCAGTGCAGCGCCCACGTCCGGGTGATCCGGGCCCTGCGTTTTTTCCAGGATCGCCAGCGCGCGCCGCAGGATCGGCTCGGCTTGCGTGAGCCGCCCTTGGTCCATGTAGAGCCGCGCAAGGTCATGCAAAGTTACCGGGAGTCGAAGATCGTTCGTGCCGAACGACTCCGCTTCCCTTAGCGCGGCCTCGAATCTTGCCATGGCCAAGCGGGCATCGCCGGCGCGGTACGCAGACCTTGCCGCATCCATGTGCGTCTTCCACTCGGCTTCGCCGGCGAGCGTGTCGAGGGTCGGTAGTACTATGCACAGAAGCAAAAGCAGCCGGGCCGGGACCATGGCTGACGCCAATCTCGCGTACCGTATTCTGGTTTTGGGCGTCATGACAATTACATATTAAATCAATTGCCACATGACGGAAACTCTATGCATTTTTGTCGTTCCTGCGGCTGCTGGAAAGGTGACGCAGGAGGGTTGGCCGGGGCGCTTGAAGAGGGACTAGAGGGTCAGGCCTTTACCTTATAGCGTATAGCTGCCTTCCCGCTGCAGCCGGGCATCACGCGCACTCTCACTTACGATCCGGCGTCTCGCATCACCGCCTACACGCACGCCGGCCAGTCTGCGTATGATCAGACTTTCGGCTACGATACGCTGGACCGCCTGACGAGCTATGTGCTGATCCTGGGCGATCCGGGCCTCAATTTCGATGAACTGCCGTTCCAGATACTGTGCTCGGACCCGGGCGGGCGCTGCGACTTGCGGTAAACGCTTCGCACATCGCTTGACCTCCGCAGAAACCCCCGCGCGTGGCGGGGTTTTTTTGCGCGGTCGGCCGGGTATATCTAGAAGTCATCTCAAAAATCCGTTCGATCTGATGTATAGAAGGGCGAGGGTTAGCGCGCGGCGGGCGTTCATGCTTCGATACCTCAGCACGAACGGCCTAAATGGGATTTTTGAGATGACTTCTAGTAATATTCGCTTTCTCAGGCTCGCTCACGCAGCCCGCTCCAACTCCTACCAAAAAAGCGGTTTCAAAGAGGGGGCTCCATGGCAGCACGCGCACCGAAAATCAAGAACACCATCGAAAAGAAACATCGCAGGCTCACGCGCAAGGACGTGCACGCGGCGGCCAAGCGCCTCAAGAACTGGGGCCGCTGGGGCAAGAACGACGAAATCGGCACGCTGAATTTCGTGACGCCCGAGAACATCGTCGAGGCGGCGCAACTGGTGACGCAGGGCAAAGTGATTTCGCTGGCTCTGAACTATGACCAGACCGGGCCGCAGGGCGGCAAGACCAAGTACCCGGCGCTCGGCCGCTTCAATCCCATCCACCTGATGACGCGCACCGGCACCGACGCTTATTCGGGCGTGCTTGATCACCGCAAGATCCGCGGCACCGACGACATTATCATCATGCCGCTGCAATGCGGCACGCAGTGGGACGGGCTCGGCCACATCATGTACTACGACTTCATGTGGAACGGCTACGACTGCCGCAACGTGACCAGTGCAGGTGCGCTCAAAGGTGGCATCGAGAAGACCAAGGAAAAAATGGTCGGCCGCGGCGTGTTGCTGGACGTGCCGCGCGCGTTGGGCAAGAAATGGCTGCCCGATGGATTCGCGGTGACCAACGAGTTGCTCGATTTCACGGCGAATAAACTCAAGGTCGAAGTGAAGCGCGGCGACTTCCTGCTGGTGCGCACCGGCCACGTCGAGCGCAAGTTTGCCGACAAGAACTGGGACGGTTATTCGGGCGGCGACGCGCCGGGGCTCGCGTTCGAAACGCTCGGCTGGCTGCATGCCAAGGAAGTGGCTGCCATTGTCACCGACACCTGGGGCGCCGAAGTGCGGCCCAATGAAACCGAAGACACCAATCAGCCGTGGCACTGGATTGCGATCCCCATTATGGGGCTCACTGTCGGCGAGATTTTCGATCTGGGCGCGTTGTCGAAAGAATGCGCGGCGGACAAGCGTTACGAATTCATGTTCGTGGCGCCGGCGCTGCCGATCACGGGCGGTGTCGGTTCGCCGGTGAATCCGTACGTCATTAAGTGACGCGAGAGGCGAGAGGCGTGAGAGGCGAGGGGTGAGGCGGGAACGCTGCGCTGATTTCTTGCTCGCGCTGGTAGCGCTTGCAGCCGCGGGCGCTACTTGCGCGCAGGGATTTCCGAACCGTCCGCTGAAAATCGTAGTGCCATGGCCGGCAGGCGGGCCGCCGGATGCGGTCGCGCGCCTCATCGGTCAGCGCGTTGGCGATGCGCTTAAGCAGCAGGTCGTCATCGACAACCGGCCCGGAGCGAACAGCGTCATCGGCACTGAAATGGTGGCTCGCAGCGCGCCCGACGGTTATACCTATCTGATCACCACCGGTTCGCACACGACCAACGCCGCGCTGAATGCGAGGCTGCCTTACGACACGCTGAAGGACTTCGTCTCGCTGACCCAGATCGGCGAATCCGCCGGCATGGTGCTCGGCGTGCATCCTTCGGTGCCCGCCAAAAACGTGAAGGAACTCGTGGTGCTCGCCAAGGCGAAACCCGGGCAGCTCACGTTCGGTTCGGCCGGCAATGGCAACACGCTGCACCTCGCGGGCGAATTGTTCAAGGTGGCGACCGGCACCAGCATTACGCACATTCCGTACAAAGGCGCGGCGCCTGCGCTGACTGACCTGCTCGGCGGCCATATTGACATGATGTTCGCGAGCCCGCTGTCGATGGCGCCGCCTATCCAGCAAGGCAGGCTGCGCGGTATCGCGCAGATGGGCGAGAAGCGTTCATTCGTGCTGCCGGACCTGCCGACGCTCGATCAACTTGGCATTCACGGCGCGCAGATCGGCGGCTGGTACGGGCTCTACGCGCCGGCGAAATCGCCGAAGGAAAACACCGACCGCGTGCTGGCCGAAGTGCTGAAGGCGCTTAAAGAGCCCGACATCCGCGAAAAAATCGCCAACCTCGGCGCCGAAC
>JAIOOZ010000622.1 GCA_021414185.1 Betaproteobacteria bacterium | reverse complement strand
GCGATTTGCCGGAACTGCGGCCTTTCGCTGCGGCAGCGCTCCATCGCATGCGGGCAGCGCGGATGGAAGTGGCAGCCCGCCGGCGGATCGATCGGCGACGGGATTTCGCCCGTGATCGGCGCGAAGTCGTGGCCGCGCTTCTCGAGCTTGGGCACTTCCGCGAGCAGCGCCTGCGTATACGGATGGTTGGCGTGTTTGAACAGTTCCGGCGCCGGCGCGGTCTCGACGATGCGCCCCAGGTACATGATCACCACGCGGTCGGCCAGGTGCTCGATGACGCCCAGGTCGTGGCTGATGAAAAGATAAGTGAGATTGAAATCGGCCCGCAGCTGCATGAAGAGGTTGAGCACCTGCGCCTGAATCGAAACGTCGAGCGCGGCGACTGCTTCATCGCACACCAGCAGCTCCGGCTTGACCGCGAGTGCGCGCGCGATGCCGATGCGCGCGCGCTGGCCGCCCGAGAACTGGTGCGGAAAGCGGCGCCGGAACGCAGGGTCGAGCCCGACCTTGCGCATCAGCTGGTCGACGTAGTAATCGATATCGTCGGCGCCATCGACGCCGTGCACGCGCGGCGCTTCGCCGATGATTTCGGCCACTCGCATGCGCGGATTGAGCGACGCGAACGCGTCCTGAAACACCATCTGGATCTTGAGCGCGGTATTGCGGCGTTCATCCGCCGGCATCTGCGTAATGTCGGCGCCGCGCCACACGCGCTCGCCCATGGTCGGCGCGAGTATGCCGGCCGCGATGCGGCCGAGCGTCGATTTTCCGCAGCCGGATTCGCCAGCGAGTCCGACGACCTCGCCTTCGTGGATGGTGAGGCACACATCGTCCAGCGCATGCACGGTGATTTCGTGCACATTGGCGCCGGCCAGGCGCGCGATTTTCGCGGCGAGGTCGAGCGGACGCGAAAAATTCTTGGTGATGTGTTTGAGTTCGAGCAGCGTGGACATGGGGTATCAGTCGACAGGGATCTCGGAGTGCCAGGCGCGGCGGCGTCGCGATGCACGGGAAAGTGGCCGGCGTTTCAGGCTATGCATGATGGCGTCACCCCGTGGTATCCACTTCAGATTCGGTGAGCGGGTGCACGCAGCGCAGCGAGCGCGCGGGCGTCGGCTGCGTGATCGCGGGCGCCGTCTCGCAGGCGGCGTCGGCGCGCGGGCAGCGGTCGCGGAACGCGCAGCCGGGTTTCAGTCTCAGCAGCGATGGCGTCATGCCCGGAATCTGCGACAGCGGCTGGCCGCGCTGGTTGCGGCTCGGGATCGAGGCTATGAGTCCCTTGGTATAGGGATGCATCGGATGATCGAGCAGATCGGCTGTCGGGCCCGACTCGACAATGCGCCCCGCGTACATCACGCACACTTCGTCGGCGAGGCCCGCGATCACCGACAGGTCGTGCGTGACCCACACCATCGCAGTGCCGGTTTCGCGCGCGAGCTTCTGCACTTCGAAAATGATCTGCGCCTGGATGGTGACGTCGAGCGCCGTGGTCGGTTCGTCGGCAATGATGACGCGCGGGTTGTTGAGCAGCGCGATCGCGATCGCCACCCGCTGGCGCATGCCGCCAGACAGTTGGTGCGGATACGCTTTCATGCGCTCGTCGGGCGAGGGAATGCCGACGCGGCCCAGCGCGTTGCGCGCGAGTTCGCGCGCCTGCTCTTTGCTGACGGGCTGGTGCGCAAGCACGGTCTCTATCATCTGGGTGTCGATGCGCAGCACCGGATTCAGCGTCATCATCGGGTCCTGAAAAATCATCGCGATGCGGTCGCCGCGCAGCCCGCGCATGGCGTCATCGGTGCGGTCGAGCAGGTTGTGGCCTTCGAGCAGCACGCGCCCCGACACGATGCGCCCGGGCGGATCGACGAGCCCCATGATCGAAAAGCCGGTCACGGTTTTGCCAGAACCCGATTCGCCGACCAGCCCCAGCACCTTGCCGGCATCGACGCTGAAGCTGACGTCGTCGACCGATTTCACCACGCCGGCCTTGGTGAAGAAATGGGTCTTGAGATTTTCGACGACGAGGACGGCCATGGTGATTATGATTTTCCGTCATTCCCGCGCAGGCGGGAATCCAGGATTTTTGTTCCCGTGAACTGGATCCCCGCCTGCGCGGGGATGACGCCTGACGGTGTCATTTCTGCAACCTCGGATTGAGCACGTCGCGCAACTGGTCGCCGACGAGGTTGATGCTGACGATGGTGATCAATAACGCGATGCCGGGATAGAGGCTGATCCAGTACTTGCCCGACATCAGGTGGGTAAAACCGTTGGCGATCAGCAGGCCCAGCGACGGCGAGGTGATCGGCATGCCGAGACCCAGGAACGACAGCGTCGCTTCGAGCGCAATGGCATGCGCAACCTGCACGGTGGCAATAACGATGAGCGGCGGCAGCACATTGGGCAGCAGGTGTTTGAACAGGATGCGCGGCGTCGACAGCGCAAGGCAGGTCGCAGCCTCGATGTATTCCTTGTTGCGTTCGACCAGCGCAGCACCCCGTACGGTGCGCGCGTAGTACGCCCATTGCACGGTGATCAGTGCAATCACGATCTTGTCGACGCCCTGGCCGAGGGACGCCAGCAGCACCAGCGCGATGAGGATGGACGGGAACGACAGTTGCAGGTCGACGATCCGCATGATGACCGCCTCGACCCAACCGCCGAACCACGCGGCGATGAGCCCGACCGCAAGACCGATGGCAAGCGCGCACACGGTGGCCAGCGTGCCCACGCCGAGGCTGATGCGCAGTCCATAAAATATAGCCGACAGCATGTCGCGTCCCTGGTCGTCGCTGCCGAGCCAGAACGTCATGCCGTCGAGGCTCTGGCTGCCGGGCGGCAGCTTCGAATCCATGATGTCGAGCGTCGCCAGATTGTACGGATTCTGCGGTGACACCAGGGGTGCTCCGATTGCCACGATCAGAATCAAAATCAGGGTCGCGAGTCCGACCAGCGCCAGGCGGCTCTCCGCGAAATCCGCGGCGACGCGTTTGAAAGGCGACTCGACGCCGGCGGTGCTCATGCCTTGGCCTCGGCCAGACGCACGCGCGGATCGAGCAGCGAATATAGCAGATCGACCAGCAGGTTGATGATGACGAACATGCAGACGATGATCAGCACGTAGGCGACGATGACGGGGCGGTCGAGCACGTTGATGGAGTCGATCAGGAGTTTGCCCATGCCGGGCCACGCGAAGATGGTTTCGGTGACGATCGCAAAAGCGATCAGCGAGCCGAACTCAAGGCCGATCACGGTGACGATCGGGATGAGGATATTTTTCAGCACGTGCACGCCAACGATGCGCCGCATCGACAGGCCCTTGGCGCGCGCGAATTTCACGTAATCCTGCAGCATCGCCTCGCGCGTGCCGGCACGCGTAAGGCGGATCAGCAGCGACAACTTGAAGAGCGCGAGGTTCAGCGCCGGCATCATCAGATGTACGATCCCGTCCCAGTTCAGAAAGCTGACCGGCACGCCGAACAGCATCGTGGTGTGGCCGCGGCCGGTCGACGGCAGCCAGCCCAGGTACACCGAGAACACCATGATCAGCATGAGGCCGACCCAGAAGGTCGGCAGGCTGAAGCCGAAGATGGAGCCGGCCATGATGGCCTTGCTGTACCACGTGTCGGGCTTCATGCCCGCCACCAGCCCCAGCGGTATGCCGAGCACGATCGCCATCAGCATGGCGCACAGCGCGAGTTCGACGGTGGCGGGCATGCGTTCGAAAATCAGCTGGACTGCCGGGATATTGTGCGAGAACGAGCGGCCGAGGTCGCCGGCCAGCGCGTGGCGAAGGAACTCCCAGTACTGCACCCACATCGGTTTGTCGAGCCCGAGCGCCGCGGTCGCGCGCGCGATTTCGGCCTGGTCGGCCTGCGGATTGATCAGGATGTCGATCGGGTTGCCGATCGCGAACACGCCGACGAATATGAGCACCGACATCACGAGCAGCGCGATCAGGCTTTGCAGCATCCGGCGGATGATGAAGACGAGCATGGTTTTCAGTTATGAAAGGCGGCCGGCAAGGACTGGAGACCTGATTTTCTGATTTTTATCACTCTAATACTATCTGCTTTTGCGTTAACTTTCATCCTGCATATTTCCGCCACTTCAATGCCGGCCGCGTGCTTCACGGCCTTGACAATTCGCGGCTGCCCGGCGGCGGCGTATATCAGGGCGCCGCGCGCACGTCGTGCGCATAGGTGCGCTCGTCGGTGCGCGGGGTATAGACAATTCCCCTGCGTGCGGCCCAGGTGTTGACCTGAAAATGCAGCGGGATGAGCCCGGTATCGTTGATCACGAGCTCGGTCGCCTGCTGCAGCAGCTTGTCACGCTTCGCATTGTCGACCGTGGCGAGCCCCTGTTCGAGCAGCGCGTCCATAGCCGGGTTCGTATAGCGGCCCCAGTTCCAGGTGCCGAGGCCCTTGGCCGGATTGTAGGTCGCAATCAGCGAGCGTAACGGGTAAGTTGCCTCGCCGGTGGAAACGCCCCAGCCGAGCAGCGCCGCGCTGAACTCGACCTTGTTGGCGCGTGAAACGTAAACCGAGAACGGCAGTGTTTCGACTTTCGTCGCAATGCCGACACGGGTGAGCATTTGTGCGACTGCCTGAACGATCTGGTCGTCGTTGACGTAGCGGTTGTTGGGGCCGTGCAGCGTGATGCCGAAGCCGTCCGGGTAGCCTGCTTCGGCCAGCAGTTTTTTCGCGCCGTCAGGGTCGAAGGGCTCGGGCTTCAGATTGGGGCTGACACCGAAAAATCCTTCGGGCATCAGTTGCCCGGCGGGAATCGCCAGGCCATCCATCACGCGCTCGACCATCGCATTGCGGTTGATCGCCTTGGAGACGGCTTTACGCACGCGCGCATCTTTGAACGGATTTTTCTCCAGCGGCTTGCCGGCCTTGTCAGTGATGAACGGGGACTTGTCGCGGTTGGAGTCCAGATGCAAATGGATCATGCGGTTGGATATGGTGGTGAAAATCGCGATGTCTTTATTGGTTTTGAGCTTGGCGTAGTCGGCGGGCGGTATCGCTTCTATCATCTGCACGTCGCCCGCGAGCAGCGCCGCGACGCGGGAAGGGTCGGAGGTGATCAGGCGGAACGTCACCTTGTCCCATGGCGGTTTAGGGCCCCAGTAGTTGTCGTTGCGCGCGAGTTCGATGCGATCGCCCTTGATGTAGCGCACGAATTTCCACGGGCCGGTGCCTATGGTGGCCTTGCCGGAATCGAAATCGGCGGCCAGCGCGCCTTTCGCCGCCACGCTCGACACGATGATCAGCCCCGACATGTCGATCGGCAGGTTCGGATAGGGCGCGGCAGTCTTCAGCCGGATGGTGTACGGATCGACGATGATTTTTTCGGTGATCGAGCGCGTGAATATGGTGAAACCGCCGGGCGTGTTGATAACGCTGGGCCGCTCGATCGAGAACGCGACGTCGGCGGCGGTGAAATCCGAGCCGTCGTGAAATTTCACGCCGCGGCGCAGTTTGAATTCCCACGTCAGGTCGTCGACCGTGCGCCACGACTCGGCGAGCCCCGGTTTCGGGTTCTGGCGAGCGTCGTTCTCGATCAGCTTGTTGAATATCTGCTCGGCGATGCTGTTGTTCGGCGCCGCGTTGTTGTTATGCGGGTCGATCGACGTCACGTCGGCGCCGAGGCCGATCACAAGGTCGGCAGCGCCCGCGGGGGCGAGAGTTGCGATTGCAATGAGTGCAGCGATCAGCAGGCGGGCGATCATGAGTGCCTCTTTGAGAAACTAAAGATGAATTTATTGCGGGCGGAATTCGTGGGCGAGAGTGCGCTCGTCGGTGCGCGGCGTGTAGATGACGCCTTTGCGCGTGCCCCACAGGTTCACCTGGTGGTGCAGCGGGATGATGCCGAGGTCGCCGATGCTGAGCTCGGTCGCCTGCTGCAACATTTTTTCGCGTTTCGTGTCATCGACTGTCGCCAGCGCCTGTTCCAGCAATGCATCCATTTTAGGATTCGAATAGCGGCCACGGTTGGCGGTGCCCATGCCTTTCTTGGCATCAAAAGTCGCGAGCTGTGCCTTCAGCGGAGATGAGGCCTCGGCGGTATCTGCAGCCCAGCCGACCAGCATCAAGCTGAACTCGAGCTTGTTCGCGCGCGAGAAATACACCGCCGACGGCAGGGTCTCGACCCGCGTCTGGATGCCGATGCGCGAGAGCATTTGCGCCACGGCCTGGCAGATCTGATCGTCGTTCACGTAGCGGTCGTTGGGGCCGTGCAGCGTGAGGCCGAAGCCATCCGGGTACCCGGCTTCGGCGAGCAGTTTTTTCGCGCCGTCAGGATCGAACGGTTCCGGTTTCATGCCCGGCACGTAACCGAACATGCCTTCCGGCATCAACTGCCCGGTCGCCACTGCCGCGCCTTCCATGACGCGCTCTACAATGGCCTGGCGGTTGATGGCCTTCGAAATCGCTTTGCGCACGCGCACGTCTTTGAGCGGATTTTTGTCGAGCGGCTTGCCCGCCTTGTCTGTCACGCCCGGCGATTTGTCACGGTTGGTATCGAGATGCATGAAAATCAGGCGGTGCGAAACCGTGCGTGATATCGCGATCGCCGGGTCCTTGGAAAGCTTGGCCAGATCGGCGGTCGGCACGCTTTCGATGGCGCGCACGTCGCCGGCGAGCAGAGTCGCCACGCGCGAAGGATCGCTGGGGATCACGCGGAACGTAACTTTGTCCCACGCCGTCTTGGTGCCCCAATAGCCGTCGAAGCGTGCGAGCTCGATGCGGTCGCCCTTGGCGTAGCGCACGAATTTGAAGGGCCCGGTGCCGATGGTCGCTTTGCCCGAATCGAAGTCCGCGGTGGCGGCACCTTTCGCAACCTTGCTCGAAACGATGAACACCGTGCCCATGTCATTGGGCATCAACGGATAGGGTGTAGCCGTTTTCAACCGTATGGTTAGTGGATCAACGATGATTTTTTCGGTGATCTGGTTTGTGTATAGCGTAAACGGCGACGGGCTGTTCGGCACCTGCGCCGTGCGTTCGATCGAGAACACGACGTCGGCCGCGGTGAAGTCGGAGCCATCGTGAAACTTGACGCCTTTGCGCAGCCTGAATTCCCACGTCAGGTCGTCGATCGCTTTCCATGACACCGCAAGCGCCGGTTTCAGCAGCGATTTCGGGTCCTTGGTAACCATCGTTTCGAATATATGCTCGGCGATATTGTTGTTGGGCGTGAGGTTGTGATAGTGCGGATCGATCGAAGTGACGTCCGCGCCGATGGCAATGCTGATATCGGCGGCGCTCGCGGATGCGATGCTGAACAGCAGCGCAATCGCTGCGGTGACCAAGCGTAACGGCATGGAACTTCCCCTATATAAAACAGCGAAAACCAGCGCTTTCAGCATACCGTATATTCACCGGCTTGTGACCACGCCGTGAGCGCGGTTCGCGTGTTTAATCGCGTTGGGCGCGCTTAAATTGACACCCGCGAATGCCGCACCTATTCTGTGGCCTTTCCCGCAGAACTGGATATTCATGGCAACCCCGCATGCCGGCGCGCCCGTCAGCGTCGAAATGATACGCAAGCTTGTCGGTTTTCCCACCGTCAGCCGCGATTCCAACCTTGAACTCATACATTTCGTGCGCGACCGGCTGGCCGCGCTGGGCGCCGAGGCGCGCCTCACCTATAACGACGAGCGCAGCAAGGCGAACCTGTTTGCGACGCTGGGCCCGCGCGGCAAGCCGGGCATAGTGCTGTCTGGCCATACCGACGTGGTGCCGGTAGACGGGCAGGCGTGGGACACCGACCCGTTTTGCATCGTGGAAAAAGACGGCAGGCTCTACGGGCGCGGCACGTCCGACATGAAAAGCTTTGTCGCCGTCGTGCTGGCGCTGGCGCCGGAGTTCGCGCAGCGCGGATTGAAGACGCCCATACATTTCGCTTTTTCGTATGACGAAGAGGTTGGTTGCATAGGCGTCGGCCGGCTGATTGCCGATCTGGCGCAGGCGGGGATCAAGCCGCAATCCTGCATAGTGGGCGAGCCGACGCTGATGCGGCCGGTCATTGCGCACAAGGGAAAGAAAGGTTTTCGCTGCAACGTGCGCGGATTCGCCTGCCATTCCGCCTA
>JAIOOZ010000523.1 GCA_021414185.1 Betaproteobacteria bacterium | reverse complement strand
ATCGGCGATAACGCGTTTTTGCAGCGGCAGAGCAGCCGCGTTGAATTCGGTGTGTCAATCGAATCATTCCTGCGCGTAGTGGCTGGAGGCCTGCTCGCCGTCTTCGGCAAGGGCGCCCGCATGTTGTCGACGCCGGTGGCCGCGATCGGCATCCGCGGCACCGGCTGTTATATCGAGACGGATGAGAAAAAAACCTACTTCTGCCTGTGCTTCGGCGCGGTGGATCTGAAGCCGGTCGGCGGGCCGGCTTTCAGCTACGCGACCACGCACCACGAAAAGCCGGTCTGGATCGAGGGCGGGAAAATGAAGCCGGCGGGAGTTCTTAATCACGCCGATGCGGAAGTCATCATGTTCGAAGCTCTCGCCGGCCGGCGTTCGCCTTTCCCTCCGGCGAAGAGTGGGAGGTATTAAAGGCGATAGACGCTGGGCGAGAGACGAGAGACGAGAGGCGAGAGGCGGGCCTTGCCGAGAGGCGCTGGGCGAGAGACATGCTTCGCCGAGAGGCGCCACGCGAGAGACGTAAAAGCATTGAAACACCGTCTATCGTCTATCCTGCTACTTCGTCTCTCCAGATTCTAAAGCCCGCCTATCGTCTATCCTGCTTCTTCCCCTCTCTTATTCTTGACCTGCGATCAATGATCCCAGGGATTCACGCATGCCACTCCACAGCGCTTGAAGTCTTCAATATTACGGGTGACAACAGCGAAGCCATGTACCAGTGCCGTGGCGGCGATCAGGCTGTCGATCACCGGCAGCGGTTGCCCGCGCTTTTCGGATTCGCCCGTGAGCGTGCCCCAACGCGTCGCCACCCGTATGTCGATTGGCAGCAGCCGCGTGCCAAACCGTTCGGCAAGATCGCGACGCACCCATGACTGCAGTTTCGTTTTCCGTACCGAGGCGGGCAGTCGTGCAATGCCCTTTTCGATCTCGCCGATGGTGACGACGCTGAGGTAAAGCGAGGATTCTTCCTGCGCGCCGATCCACTCCAATACCGGGAGGTGCGGGCTTTTCCTGACCAGCTCGGAAATGACGCTGGTATCGAGCAGGAAACTCACAGATCAATCGTTCTGCCGGTGTCTTTGCTGCGTGTGAAGGTGAGTTTGACGCCGACCAGAGGTGAGCCGCGAAAAAAATCAACGAGCTTGCCCTTGGGCTTCGACATTTTGTTGTAGTCCTGCGTAGAGACGACTACCGCTGCAGCCGTGCCGTGCAGGGTAATGACCTGCGGCCCTTCGCTGCGCGCCTTGCGCAGCACTTCGGAAAGGCGGTTCTTGGCTTCCTGGAGCTGCCAGGTGACTTTGGACATAACAACCTCCTGATCTGGCTAGTCTGGCTATTTTATGCCGATTTCCATCAATGAGGAAATTTATCCGTATCGCAGATTGCGGCCGCGGCAAACTGGATTTCGTTATACTTGAGACTGGTGGATCAGCTGAAGTAAGGCCCGCATGAAAACCGTTGGGACGTCCGCAGCCAAAACACATTTTTCGCAATTACTCGATCTAGTGGCGAAGGGTGAGAGTATTACTATTACCCGGCACGGCGAGGCCGTCGCACAGTTGGTTCCTGCCAAGCCTGTGCGCGATCCCCGGGCGCTGGAAGCGCTGGTCGAGGAAATCAAGCGCACGCGCAAGGGCCGCTCCCTGCATGGGATCAAGATCAAGCATTTGATTCATGAAGGTCGCAAATACTGATACCTGCGCCGCTGATCGACCCTGCGCTCTATCGGGGCTAACAGACGAGTAGTGAATCATACCTAAGCAGCAGATCAGCAAATGACGTGCCCGCTTGCCGGAGGAGAACCATCGGCAGGATAATCCCTTTACCCCGCAGCAAACCCGATGGCCAGTCGCGAATCGGGTCGTAGTCAAAACTAAAAAGACATTATCGGTTCCCCATGGCAAGCGAACAACCACCTGTGACGCGGCGCGGCGTGCGCGCAAGAGCGAGCGATTTTCGCGCGCGGCTGGGCGGCGAGAGGAAAACCCAGGTGCTGGTGATCGTCACGCTGCTGCTCGCGGCGTGGGCGGGGCATTGGCTGTACCTGCGGCTCACGCACCTGCATATCGACGACGCGCGCATCGACGGCGAGGTGATCACCATATCGAGCCGGGTGTCGGGCTGGGTCACCGAGCTGCCGGTGACGGAAGGCGACGACGTGAAGAAGGGTCAGCTCCTTGCGCGCGTCGATGACCGCGATGCGGTGCTGCAACGTGAAGTGCTGCGCTCCAAGCTGGAAGGCATAGAAGGCCAGATGGCAGTGGTGCGCGCGCAGGCGGGGCAGGTCGACCAGGAGACGCTCGGCAAATACGAGAGCGAAACCAGCCGGCTCACCGCCGCGCAGGCCGAGGCCGCGTCGCTTGAAGTGCAATTGAAGCAGGCGGCCGAAGACTACAAGCGCAACAAGGAAATCGAAAAGTACCTGACGCAGCAGGAGGTCGCGCGCGCGCAGTCGGCTTACCAGCAGGCCGAGCAGAACCTGCGCAAGGCGCAGGCCGACGTCGCCAGCGCACGCGGCATGATGTCGGCGGCGGGCGGCAGCCGCAAAAATCTGCAGGTCATCGCGCAGCAACTGACGGTGCTGGCACGCCAGGCTGACGAGATCCGCGCGCAGATCAAGCGCCAGGAAGTCGACATCGCCGACCGCGTGATCACGAGTCCCGCCGACGGCAAGGTGGTGATGACCTTCCTGCGCAAGGGCGAACACGTGGCGCCCGGCCAGCGCATCGCCATGTTCCACGACCCGCAGGAAATCTGGGTCGAAGCCAACGTCAAGGAAACCGACGTCGCCGCGTTGAAGCCGGGCATGAAGGCCGACATCCACGTTGATGCGTATCCGGGCAAAGTGTTCCGCGGCGAGGTGTCGCGCATCGGGCAGGTGGCCACCAGCAAGTTCGCGCTGCTGCCCGACCCTAACCCGAGCGGCAACTTCACCAAGATCACGCAGCGCCTGCCGGTGCGCATAGTGCTCACCGACAAGGACCACGCGCTGCGCCCGGGCATGATGGTGGAAGTCGACATTGACCGCGGAAACCACTGAGCAACTGTTCGCGCGTTACGGCCCGCGTTACCGCTGGCTCGTTGCCATCACCGTTCTGCTGGGCACGATATCGGCGTCGGTCACCACGACGTCGGTGGTGGTCGCGATCCCGGACATCATGGGCGCGTTCGGCATCGGCCAGGACCGCGCGCAGTGGCTCTCGACCGGCGCGCTGGCGGGCACCACGATCGCCATGCTGCTTTCCGCATGGATGGTGCACAGCTTCGGTACGCGCAAGACTTTCGTCGGCGCGCTCGTCGTGTTCGCGGCAGCACTTGTGCTCGGCGGCGCGGCGCCGAACGATCTCGTGCTGATCTTTTGCCGCATCGTGCAGGGCGCGGTGACGGGCCTCTTGCAGCCGCTCGCAATTTACGCGCTGTTCCGCGTGTTCCCGCATGACCAGCGCGGCAAGGCGATGGGGTTCTTCGGCTTGAGCGTGATCCTCGGCCCGGCGATGGGCCCCACCGTCGCCGGCCTCCTGATCGAGCACTTCAGCTGGCGCGCCGTGTTCTATATCCCGATCCCGTCCACCGTGGCGGCGCTCCTGATGGGCAGCGTGCTGCTGCCGGAACGCGAAGAAGAAGGCGCGCGCGCAGACTTCGACTGGACCGGTTTCGCGCTGCTGGCGGCTTCAATCGGCTGCCTCCTGACCGGCCTTTCGAGCGGGCAGCGCGAGGGCTGGTCGTCGGGATACGTGCTGGGCCTGCTCGCGCTGGCGCTCGCCAGCGGCGCCGGCTTCGTCACCTGGGAATTGCGCGTGGCCAAGCCGCTGGTCGAACTGCGCGCGCTGCGCAGCATACAATTCGCGTCCGCTGCATTTGTCGCGTGCATTTTCGGCGCGGGCCTGTTCGGCTCCGTCTACCTCGTGCCGCTCTTCGTGCAGATCGTGCAGGGCTTCAGTCCGTTGACGGCAGGCCTGTTGCTGATGCCGGCGGGCCTGGTGCTCGGCGCGGTGCTGCCGATAGGCGGTTATCTCACCGACCGCCTGCCGGCGCGCTGGCTGATCATGACCGGGCTCGCGTGTTTCGCGTTGTCGTCGTGGTGGATGGCGGGCGCCGACGCCAACACGCCGTTCTGGACTTTCGCGTGGTGGATCATTCTCGGCCGCATCGGCCTCGGGTTCATCAACCCGTCGCTCAACGTCGCGGGCCTGCGCGCGCTGCCGCCCGAATTGCTCGGGCAGGGCGCCGGCATGATTAATTTTTTTCGCCAGCTGGGCGGCGCGCTCGGCACCAACATATTGTCGGTGGTGCTCGACCGCCGCACGTTTTTTCACAGCGACGCGCTCTCCAGCCTGCAGACCGCGGGCAACAGCGCGACTGCTGAACTGCTGCGTACCATGCAGGGCGTGTTCGC
>JAIOOZ010000522.1 GCA_021414185.1 Betaproteobacteria bacterium | reverse complement strand
GTGACCATTATTGCCATCATGCTGGTAATCGGCGTGCCGGCGATGAGCGAGTTCGTGGCTGACCAGCGCGTACGCACGGTAGCTTCCGATGTCACCGCCGATATCGCGTTGGCACGCGCCAAGGCGATTGAATTGAGCCGTCGCGTATACCTTGAGAAACTTGGCGCCACGTGGAATAACGGCTGGCGCCTCTATGCCGACGCCAACGACAACGCGACCTACGACGTGGGCGTCGATACGGAAATCAAGCGCTTCGACGGGTTTACCTCCGGCACCATTTATGTTTGCACCATGCCGGTGGCCGCCTTTCCCACCCAGATTGTGTTCCGCCCCGACGGGCGTATCGTGCGCGTCGGCGCCGTCACTGCCACCGATGGCATTTACATCGTCGATACCATGGGCGACGGCACGCCTACCAACGACAAGATCCGCGGCGTCCAGTTCGGATTTTCCGGACGCACCACCATGCTCAAACTCAACGGCACCGCCCTACCATGCGCCGCCAATTGAAGCGCGGCTTCACGCTGATCGAAGTCCTGGTCACCCTGGTGATCCTGACGTTCGGGCTACTCGGCATTGCCGGCCTGATGGCCAAAGGCCAGCGCATCGCATTCGAGGCTTTTCAGCGCCAGCAAGCGGTCGCACTCGCGTCCGACATGGCTGAGCGCATCCGCGGCAACCGCCTGCTGGCGTCAGTGTGTCCCCCTGGTCCCGCATGCACAACTTACACCGCGGGCGCTCCGATAATTACCCCGCTGGGAACCGGCGCTTTTTACAACGACTATCGCACCGGCGCGATCAAGGATTGCGCGACCCAGGTCTGCACCATCCAGGAACTCGCGATGTACGACATCGGATTGTGGGATGGTTTGCTCAACGGCTATTCCGAGCAGCAATCGGGCACCGGCAACCGTATCGGCGGCATAGTCAACGCTCGCGGTTGCATTGAGGAGACGTCAAATACCAGTTTGACCTGCCCGCCGCCGCCGGCGCCTGCCTCGCTGTTCAGCCGCACTCTGCGCATCACCGTAGCGTGGCAGGGCAATGACGATACTTCCGCCCCCGCCGGCTCCAATTGCGGCGTCGGATTATACGGCGTCGACACCAAGCGGCGCATCGTAACCTACGACACACTGGTGCAACAACCATGCCCATGAGCCCCACGAAACTTATGCACTCCCGTCTTGCCTTCATGCGCCTCACCCTGGCGCAACGCGGCATGTCGATGATGGAATTAATGGTCGGCCTCGCCATCGGGATGATACTGACGCTCGGCATGTTCACCATGATAGTCAGCACTTCGCAATCGTTTCGCGTCAACGATGATTTTTCCCGCATGCAGGAAAACGCCGCCAGCACGTTCCGTTACCTCAGCGATTCGCTGCGGCAGGCGGGCTTCTACGGCAACGCGATGGACACCAGCAAGATTGCGTTCGTCGCGGGCAGCGCGGTCGCGACGACTACGGATTGCGGGTCGGGAACCGTTGGGCCGACGACCAATTTCGCGCTGGATTTCGCGACGCCCATTCGCGCCTACATGAACACCACTGATCCGGCACTGATAATCAACCCGTTGACCGTGAACGCGGCCTTCCCCTGCATTCTGCAATCGAATTTCAGCGCAGGCCCCGCCGGGATCGCCAACCCCAATCCCATACTGGTGACGCGCGGCGCGAGCGGCTTTCGCATCTGCTGGTCTATTGTCGCCGCCGTGGCGAATGTGTCGCCGGCCTGCTCAAACACCCCCAGTCTGCTCACGGCCCAGCCGAATTACACGACCACCATCTACCTGCAGTCGGATCCGTATCAGGGGCTCGTGTTCTACGGCACGGACTACGCGACTTTGCGCGCCGGCGCGACCGCGCGAAAGTATCCGAATGGCGTCGACATGGAAATGTTCGAATATCGGGCGCATGTCTACTATGTCCGCCCGTGCAGCCGCCCTGCTGGCGGCGCGGTCAATTGCACCGGCGCCGCCGACGATGGCGGCCAGCCGATACCGACGCTGGTGCGCCAGGAGCTGGTCGGCAGCGCAATGACCGAAGTTCCGCTGGTCGAGGGCATCGACCTCATCGACTACCGTTTCGGCGTCGACAGCAGCAACCCGGCTGACGGCGTAGCGGATTTTTACACCTCGACTATCGTGACCGCGACGCAATGGGCGCAGGTGGTGTCGGTCAAAGTCACCATACTGGTGCGCTCGCCCAACGTCAATATCGAATACGACGACAGCGGCAAGGTCTACGATTTACTGGGTGATAACGCTTCAGCTGTTTACAGATGCACAAATTCCCCGGCACCCGCATGCAATTACAAGCGCAAGATTTTTTCGCAGACTATTCAAGTGCGCAATATCGCGCAAAGGAACGGCGCATGATTATTTCTCGTCCCGGTTTGCCACGCCGCGAGCGCGGCGCGGTGCTCATCGTTTCTCTCATCATGCTGGCGGTATTGACGCTGTTTGTCATCTCCATGATCAAGACGTCGATCATCGAATTGAAGATCGGCGGCTCGAGCCAGACGGCTGCTCTCAACCTCGCGGCGGCGGATTCCGCAGTTGATAATTTCCTCGCTTTGAACGGCGGCCGCTTTGCACCAGGCTGGCTGACGCTGGTTGGTGCGCAAGGCCCTGTCGCAGGGTCGTTCAATTACACCACGGCAAACAGCGCTTACGGCGCGCTTGGCAGTTCCGTCGTGGTAACGGCCGTGCAACTGAGCTGCGGCGCATGGAGCCAGATCGGCACCATGTTCGGCGCCATGAGTTTGCAGGCGGTGCAGTTCGACCTCGCGGCGACCGCGACCGGCGGACTCGGCACTGCCGGCACCGCTGTCGTGCATCAGGGCATTCAGGCCGCAGCGCCCGGTGGATCATGTGTTTAATTGACCAAATGTTATGCAATATTGCAATCAATACGATTACCGCGCGCGCTGGCGCGGGCCAGTCATTCGTCAAGTTCTACCAATGAGGTGCCACGTGAATAAACGCGAACTTTTCAAAAAATCCGTCGCATGGCTGTTGATTGCGACCATGGTCAATCCTGCCCTGATAGCGCCGGCCTTCGCGCGCGACAGCGACATTTACCTCGCGAGCACCAGCGGCACCAGCACCGCCGAGCCGAACGTGCTCTTCATTCTGGGCACCAATGACCGCATGAACGTCGCCGAAGCGTGGCGCGAATACGATCCGGTCACCTACGACTCGCACGCCGAATATCTGTGGAACGACCTCAACATTATCAATAACGGCGCCGAACAGACCACAGAGCACATCGACAAGATCTCGACCGCGGCGCCGCCGACCAACCCGTTCAGCGCATGGGGCACCTGGTCGGGCGCGTTGAACACCGACCGCCAGGCTTTATGGATGGCAACCAAGGCCTACGCAAACGGTATACAGGGCACGGACCCCGGCCCGCGCTCGCAATACCGCAATTACTGGCTCGGCTCGTGGCATTACTGGCTGCCCACCGGCACGCCGACAACCGACCCGCGGCTGTGGTCGGTTTCGTTCAACCGTTTTCTCGGATTCGTGCAGACCATTGCCGGTGCGCGCGGCGGGGTCACCTTTCCGCCCACCACCGCCAATTACAACGGCGCTAACGATTACCGCGGCTCCAACCTGTGCCAGACTTCATACACGCAGATAGAACCATCGACCATCTTCGCGCCGACCGGCCGCGCGCAGAATGCCGGATTCATGACGAACCAGCAATGGATACGCTACGACCCGTACCTTAACCTGACGGCCGTCAACAACCCGGCGGCGAATTATCCCGGCAGCAACGCGACTTACGTGGCCAGTAACGGCACCACTTACTACCGCGGATTTCTCGAC
>JAIOOZ010000039.1 GCA_021414185.1 Betaproteobacteria bacterium | reverse complement strand
GGCAAAACCTATGTACTGGTTGCCGAGCAGCGCCAGCGGCGTGTAGTCGGAGTAAGTAAACGGCGCGGTGCCGATCAGGTAGTTGGTCAATATCGTCGGCGATGCAATCTGCACCCAATGCGCGTCGCCGGCATGCTGCCCGAGATAATTCCACGCGACGTTGCCGCCGCCGCCCACGCGGTTGACGACCGCGCTGGTCACGCCGAGCAGCGCCTTGGCCTGCGCGATGCTCTGGATCGCGCGCCCGCTGCGGTCCTGCGAACTGCCGGCGGTGAGGCCGACCACGATTTCGATGTTCCTGTCGGGCTTCCATGCCGGTTGCGCATGTGCTGCGATTGCGCAACACAACAATCCCGCCGCGACCGCAGCGGTGTGCAGACCACGGAGCGAGATTGTTCTCATGCCAGGTTCTCCGCCAAAAGTTCCAGCGCGCCCGCCGCAAAAGCATGCATGTTGGCGACACGGTCGCTGCTGCCGGTTTTTACGGTGGACGTGCGTTCATTACCGCCGGCGACCGCGATGCAGGCCATCCCTGCGGGATTGCCGTAGCGCCCGCCGGTCGGTCCCGCAGCGCCCGTTTCGCCTATGCCCCACACGGTACCGAAGCGTTCGCGGATGATGCGTGCGCGCACCAGCGCATTAGCTTCGGTTGCGGGCGTCGTACCAGCAAACATTTCATCCTCGAAATCCTTCAACACGCGCCACGACGCGCGGGTGTACAAAACGACACCGCCCTGAAAATATGCCGATGCACCGGGCACCGCGAGCAACGCCGCCGCAATCAGGCCGCCGGCCGACGATTCCGCAACGGCGATGGTCTCTTTGCGTTTTTTCAGCAGTGCGGCGACTTTTTCGGCGTAGGGCAGCAATTCGCGCATCAGATCTCCTCTTTATCCTCGTTACGGTGCAGGGTCACGCGTGCTTATACATGTATATGCGCGACTCCGATTTGTGACTTATTGCCTGTTGATGTTCTTACATATTGATTTAATAGAGCTTACAATAATAACAGCGTTAACCGCTGCCGATGCGGCGCGGCTGACGACAACTATAAAGTCCAGGGATGGGACGCCGAAAATGGCAGCAGATTGGAGCATGATTTCACTCACGCCCGACGAGATCGCGGCGGGTGAGCTGGAAAATATCCGCGCGGATATCGCGCGCTGCTTTCTGCTGCGGGATCCCGGCCCCGGTATGGCGGTATTCACCCGGCGCGCGAAATCCGGCGCGTGCGAGGTCTACTTTTCGCCGTCCTGCGTTGCGTATACCGAATTTATTTTTGAGCGCCATCACGCAGAGCGCGCACGCACACCGCCTTTGCTCGGCACGACTTTGCTCGTCGGCTATCCCGCGGCCGTCAGTTGCCTGCTCGGCAAGCCGCGCGCAGTCGGGTCGTTCAGAAACATGCTGAGGGAATCGTTCGAAGCGGAACAAGCGGCCGCTCGCGCCGCGTTCCTGCGTCCCAAGCCGGCGGGCTAGGAACGCCCGGTTACTTGCACCACTGCGCTACCGCCCTGCGCTGACGGTCGGCTTCTTCGGCGCGTTCGCGGTCGCCAAACTGTATGCGCTCGCCGGTCGCCGGATCGATACGCTCCATGCGCATGCCGTCCTCCACCGCTTTCAACTGGGCGCGCGCTTCAATGCAGTTGCGCTCGAATTCGTCGGCTTTCTCTTTTTCCTG
The DNA here is from genome assembly GCA_021414185.1 of Betaproteobacteria bacterium. GTDB lineage: Bacteria > Pseudomonadota > Gammaproteobacteria > Burkholderiales > SG8-41 > PALSA-1004. The sequence goes on along the minus strand of JAIOOZ010000039.1, from coordinate 3,752 downwards.
CGCCGCCTTGGTTTCAGCTTCCTGGCGTTCGAGCACGCGCTTCCTGAATTCAACGTCCTGCGCTTCAATGCTCTTTGGTGCCGGGGCGCTGGCGCCACCGGGCGGGTCGGCAACGGCGCTTTCACTGCCCTTGGTAACCTGGCGTTGCTGCACCGTGCCCGGCGGGCAGAACCGGGCGAACTCCTTCACGCCCCTGGCGTTGGTGCACTCGTACACCTGCGCCGCCGCGATGTTCGCCGCGAGCACCGCCGCAATCAGCATCGATAGCCGCAACATATTTTGCCCGTTCATCCGTGCAATTGTAGTGGTTTGACCACCATTCGTGGTGGACAGTTGCATCGTCTCAGGAGCACATCCGCAGCACTGTGTCCCGGCCGCTCAGTCGGGTTTGATGCCCGCCGCCTTGATGATGCGCGCGTTCAACGCCAGCTCGTCGCGCAGATGCTGCGCATACTGCCCGGGCGTGCCGCCGACTACCTCCAGCCCCTGCGCAAAAAAGCGTTCTTTGACTTCAGGATTGCGCACGATGGCATCAAGTTCGCGGTTGAGCCGCGCAATGATGGGCGGCGGCGTTTTGGCCGGCGCAAGTACGCCGGACGCGGTGCTCGCTTCATAACCGGGAACGCCCGCCTCTATCATGGTCGGATACTCGGGCACCAGCGCCGATCTTTTTTTGGTGCCGACCGCGAGCCCTCTCAATTTACCGAGACGGACCTGCGGGAGCACCGTCGGCATATTGTCGATCACCATCTGCAGCTGGCCGGCGAGCAGATCGATCAGCGACTGGCCACCGCCTTTGTACGGCACGTGCGTAATTTGCACGCCGGCCAGCGCCTTGAATTGCTCGCTGGCGAGATGCGCGACCGAGCCGGTACCGGCCGAGCCGAAATTCAGCGCATTGGGCTTGGCCTGCGCAAGCGCAATCAATTCCTTGACCGATTTGGCCGCCACGGCCGGATGAACGACCAGCATGAACGGGCTGATGGTAGTCAGGGTGATCGGCGCGAAGTCGGCCAGCGTGTACGGCATTTTCGCGATCAACGCCGGATTGATCGTCAACGGACCCGGCGTGCCCATCACGAGCGTATAGCCGTCGGGCAAAGCTTTGGCAACAAGGTCGGCGCCAATTACGCCGCCGGCTCCAGCACGGTTGTCGACTACGACCGATTGACCCAGCGCATCGGACAAACGCGCGCTCAACGTTCTGGCGATCAGGTCGGTCCCGCCGCCCGGCACGAACGGCACGATGAGCCGCACCGGCTTGTGCGGATAATCCTGCGCGCAGGCATGGGCGGCTACGCCGAATGCCACGAGTACTGCGGTGAACCGCGTGCAAAATCTCCTGCCTGAAAAACTCATTACTTGCTCCCGTTTAAACACGCCGCGAATGTCATATGACGCGGCATCAGGGCTTGCCCTCTGCAGGGCTAAGCTTCGAAATACCGTACAAATCCAGCAATTCCTTGACGCGCTCGCGCGGCGGCTTGGCCATGAAGTAGCCGCTCCGCGCAGGTCCCGCGCCCGAACTGCGGCGCAAATCGACCATGGACTCCGCCATCTTGATGGTCGCGCCGATAGCGTCGAGCACCGGCACGTCGTCCACGCGATTGAGTCCATTGCGCGCGAGCAGCACGCACAACGGCGCTTCGCCCGGAATGATCACGTCGGCGCCATCGCGTATCAGCGCGCGCGCCGACTCGCGGAACTTGTCGAGCAGCGGCGCCGGGTTGTCGAACGCCTGCAACACATCGTTGAACGTGAAGCCGACCGGACGCACGCCGGCAAAACGGTTGGCGGCAATCACGCGCTCGGCGTTCTCGCGTATGAGCGGCGCCATTTCGGTGATGAAGAGGAGAACGCCGACTTTTTGCCCCAGCATGCTCGCGGTCAGATAGGAACTCTCGCCGTAGCCCACGACCGGCACGTCGACCACGCTGCGCACCTCGCGCAAAGCAGGTTCCGGGATCGTCATCATCGCGTACGCATCGAAGCCCTGCTCTTCGGCCGCGATGCCGCCCATGATGAACTGCTGGCCGTGCAGGTACTGCATATAGGCGTAACGGATATCGTTGCCGGGATAATTGGTCTGGTAAGTCTTGTCGTGCATGCCGTGCAGCACCACTTCCGTATCGGGCCGCGCGACCTTGCGGAAATGCGCCTGCAGCGCCGCCGCGTACGGCGGCAGGTTGCCGAGTACGGTAAAACTCTGGTGCCAGATTTTCATACCCATCGTGTGCTTTCTTATCGAACGTTGAGCCGGCTCAATCGATTTGCGCGCCCGAGTCCTTGACGACCTTGGCCCACTTCAGGACTTCGGCACGGTAGAACGCGGCGAACTGCTCGGGTGTGCTGCCGACCGGCTCCGCGCCCAGCGCCAGAAAGCGGTCGCGGATTTCCGGGATTTTGACAATCTTGCTGATTTCGCCCTGCAGCCGCGCGATCACGGCGGCAGCGTGGTGACGATATTGTCGAACATGAATATCGTTTCGCCGGACAGCACCGAAGTCGTCGCGTACGACGCACCGCGATACGGCACGTGCACGAGATTAACACCCGCCATGCTGCCGAACATCGCGGTAAACAAATGTCCGCCCGAGCCGTTGCCCGCCGAGCCATAATTCAACTGCCCGGGCCGCGCCTTGGCGAGCGCGACGAATTCTTTCACGTTCCTGACCGGCAATGACGGGTGGGTGACGAACATGAACGGCGTGTCAGTGACCTGCGAGACCGCCGTGAAATCTTTCAGCGCGTTGTACGGCAGCTTTTTATAAAGGCTGGGATTGATCGCCAGCGAAACGGTGCCGAGGAATATCGTGTGCCCGTCCTTGGGCGATGTGGCAACGAGCTCGGCTGCAATATTGCTCGCCGCCCCGGCACGGTTGTCGACCACCACCGGGTGGCCCAGCGCCTCCGACAGATTCTGGCTGATGGCGCGCGCCACCACGTCAGTCGCGCCGCCCGCCGGAAAGCCGACGACAAAACGCACCTGCTTGCTGGGATAGGTTTGCGCCTGGACTACGGACATCGCCAGCGCGAGACCGAGCGCGACGAACGAGAGTTGCGGAAATTTTTTTGCGTTCATTTAATCTGCCTTTATGGTGGCGGCATCCGTGCCGGCCAGGCGGCCGAACACTGCGCCTTTCAGCACCGACGTGGCGCCGGTGTAATTGCGATAGTAAGAGCCGATGATTTCGCCCGCCGCGTAGAGGCCGGGGATTGCATCACCGTCACGGTTCAGCACGCGCGCGTGGCTGTCCACTTTCAAGCCGCCGAACGTGAACACATTGGATGAAATGATCGGATACGCGTGGAACGGAGCCTTGTCGAGCGGATGTGCCCAGTTCGATTTGGCGGGCGCGATTCCGTGCGTAGCGAGGCCATCGAGCACCAGCGGTTTGAACTCTCCGCTACGGCATGCGCGGTTGTAATCAGCCACCGTTGCCGCCAACGTATCCGCCGGTACGCCGATTTTCGCGGCGAGACCGGATATGGTGTCCGCCGCGATCGGCGGCTGGTCGGTGCGCAGACCCAGTTTGTAATTGGGCACGTCCATGTGCCGCGCATCGAGCACCACGTAAGCAATGCCGTTGGTCTGGTTGAAAATCTGGCGTGTGACTTTTTCGTAACACGCATCGACGGTCGCTGGCGCTTCATCGGTGAAACGCCGGCCTTCCTGGTTGACCAGGATGCCGTATGAAAAAATGAATACCGAAGGCTCCGCAATGCCGGAGCGCGGATCGACCGGCTCGGCG
>JAIOOZ010000521.1 GCA_021414185.1 Betaproteobacteria bacterium | reverse complement strand
GGGGGCGACTTGGCTTCGACGTGGGTTGCAAAGCAGTGCAGGGCATACCGAGGCCCAGCTACCTCGTAAATACAACTGGATCGCTATAAACGCGAACGACGATAGCTACGCTCTAGCCGCTTAATAACCGGTTGGACTCTGCACCGGTCTTCTCATGGGCCGGACGTGGTCTGGCAACAGGTCATGTGGCAGAGTCATATTCATGAGATCGTGTCGTGCAGGGTTACTTTGCATGAACACTAAACTCAAGGTAACTCGCTGCGTGCCAGCCTGCCGGTTGGCGTGCACTCAGCTAAATCAAACAACCTGGCTAAGTATGTAGAACTGGCTGTAGAGTACTTGCGGACGCGGGTTCGATTCCCGCCGCCTCCACCAAAAATGCGAACGGCCGCCTTGTGCGGCCGTTTGCATTTTGGATGAGCGGGAATCGAACACGCATCCGGCACGGACGGGGGGGAGAGCGGGGAATTCGTTGAACGTGCCTGCGCACGTTCAATGCCCGTGAGCCGGGCCGCGCATGCAGGCGCGGCCGCGCCCTGCAAGGGCGATTCCCCTCGCCTCCACCAACAAAACTGGCCACCCTTTCCGGGTGGCCTTTTGTTTTGGCTGCCGCGAAGGAGCAACCCGCTATTCGATCCTGATATTCGCCGCGCGCGTCAATCTGACCCATTTATCGATGTCGGCACGGATCACGGCTGCGAACTGCTCTGGAGAGTTGCCCACGGGATCGGAGCCTTCGGCCTTGAGCTTCTCGCGCACGTCCGGCAGCGCGAGGATGCGCACTATCTCGAGATTGAGCTTCGTCACCACCGCTGCGGACGTGCGTAGCGGTGCGACTACGCCATACCAACCGTTCAGATCATAGCCTGGCACGCCAGACTCAGCGACCGTTGGGACGTCCGGCAGCACTTCCGCCCGCCGCAACGTTGTCACGGCCAGCGCCTTGAGTTTTCCGGATTTCACATGCGGCAGTTGCAGGGGCAGCGCATTGAACATGATCTCGACACGCCCCGCGATCAGATCGATGATGGCCGGGGCCGCGCCCTTGTACGGCACGTGAGTCATGGTGACGCCGGTCATGCTCTTGAACAATTCGCCGGCCAAGTGGGGCAAACCGCCGGTACCCGAAGATCCGTAGTTCAGCTGGCCTGGCCGGGCGCGCGCGAGCGCGATGAGTTCCTTGACCGAGTTCGCAGGCAAGGTCGGAACGGCCGTCAGCAAATAAGCATTGCTGACCGCCTGGGTGATAGCGCTGAAATCGCGGCCGAAATGATGCGTGGCCTTGGGATACAGCGCGACGTTTACCGCGTTCGAGCCAGACGCCATGAGCAGGGTATAGCCGTCGGGCGTCGCCTTGGCGACCATATCGCTGCCCGTCAGTCCGCCGGCACCGGGGCGGTTGTCTACTATGACGGGCTGCCCCAAGCTGTCAGTCAATCTCTGCGCGATCAGGCGTGCCGTCAAATCGAGCGAGCCTCCGGGCGTGAAGGCGACAATCAGCCGCAGCGGTCTATCGGGATAAATTTCAGCCGCCATCGCGCCCGCGGCCGCGAGTAACATCGCAACGGCAATTGGCCCGGTCAGTGCGCTTCCTGTTTTCCGCATCTCGCTATTCCTTTCAAAAATTCATGCTCATCGAGTGAACTCACTCTGCTTAATCCGGCGCGTCAGGTTCGCGCGGGGGCCGCCAGAATATCTATTAATTCCGCGACGCTATCGAGCTCGTCCATTGCCGCAACGAGCCCAATGATTTGGTCTATGGCCTGCGGCGGCAGGCACGATTTCACTATGTTGCGAAATTTATATTCGATGTCCGCGGAATCGAGAGGAACTTCCGCACTGCCGCGACGGCGCAGGATTTCCGTTTTTAACGTCCGTCCATCACAGGTATGGACTGTCACGCGCGCGCCATGACGGAAGGCGGCGTCCATCGCCTCCAGCTCCGCATCCACATAGGCGTCGACACGCCTGACAAAGTCGAGAATTTTCGGGTCGCGTATGCGGTCTTCGCTGTACTGGTCGACGAATGCCATGCCATCGATCGCGACCACTGCCATGCCGAAGGCAAGATTCATTTGCGCGGCGGTAACTCCCTGCCCCTTGTATTCCCAGGCGCAATGTATGTGAGTCATGCGGGTGATGCCGACGCTGACCCGGGAAATATCATCGGGCTTGAGCCGGTGTTCCCGCATGATGGCTGCAAGGGCGTCCAGCGCCGTGTGTATGCTGGTTACCGTTGCATGCGGCTTGAAGCCAACCTTCAATATCTCCCACGTCGTGCCGAGACCCGCGGTAAGGCGCTGCGGCTCCGGTTTGTCGGAAAACGTGCTGAGGTAGCCCCCGTAGGACGCCTCGAGAACGTCGCCAATGCCGGTAAATCCCTGCTGCGCAAGCAAAGCGGAATAGGCTCCGCTCTGGGCGGCGCGCCCCGAGTGAAAACGCTTGACCATGGCGCCCTCCTGCGCCGCCATCAAGCCACCAGCCTGCGACCCGGCCGTGAGCACGTCGCGCCCGCTTGCCGCGCCGGCAGCCTCGGCAAACGCGATCGCCACGGGTATTGCGATCGAACCCGGGTGGTGACTCGAGCCCATGTGCATGTCATCGAGTTCAAATGCATGGCCAGCCGTGCTATTGACGAGGACGGCCTGCGAAATGGAAGTCTTTTTCCCGCTGCCGAAGATGGAAGCAATGGCATTGCCGCCTTCTTTTTCCACCATCCCCTGCACCAGCCGCGTCCACGGCAGCGTCACGCCAAACAGACAGCATCCGATGGCATCCAGCACGCATTGCTTGGCTCTCGCGACAGCCTCTGGCGGGATATGCTGAAACTCCAGGCGCGCCGCAAAGCCGGCCAGATCGCGCGTGGCGTTGACCGCCAATGACGGCTTGGAATCGGTCATTCTCTCCTCCTGTTCGTGAACATACCGCCTGCCGTCTTTGCGGCAGGACTATCCCACTACATGACCGTTATTTCAGGACGAACAGGGCGTCGGCCGCCACTACGCCCTGGCCTTGAGCGCGGACGAACAAGGGATTGATGTCGATTTCCGCGACGAGCTCTGCGTGATCGGCTGCGAGCCACGATACGCGGGACAGGCATTCGGCCAGGGACTGAACATCCGCGGCCGGTTTGCCGCGGTATCCGGTCAGAATCGCGCCCGCTTTGATCTCATGGATCATGTCCAGTGCCGTCGCCGTATCGAACGGCGCGAAGCGGTAAGTCACGTCCTTGAGCAGTTCTGTCAATATGCCACCCAGACCGAACATGACTACAGGACCGAAGTGGGGATCGTTGATCACGCCGACGATGGTTTCTATGCCTCTGGTCATTTCCTGAACCAGGACGCCGTCGATCTTTGCCTGCGGCATATGCGCCGAAACGTGTTCAACCATCGATCGCGCCACCGTCTTGAGTTCCTGCAACGAACCGATGCCAAGCCTGACTGCACCCGCCTCGGTCTTGTGCAGCACATCGGGCGACTCGATCTTGACCGCCAGAGGAAACTTGAGCGGCGCCCGCTTGAGCGCCGCTATCTCGTCAAGACTGAGCAGCTTTTCCCTGACGGCAGGAATGCCGTACTGCGCCAGCAACCGTTTGGAGCGATGCTCCCCCAGCGCGCGCAACCCCTGCGGAAACTCGAGTTCACGCCGGGGTGCCGTGCGGGCGCCACCTTGTGGGGTGCGCGCTTGAAATTTTTCCCGGCGCATCGCGAATTCGCTCAACGCGCCCATCGCAGTGGCCAGTCGCAAAGGTGTCTCGTAGCACGGCACCCCGCCTTCATGCAGCATATCGGCCACCGCATCGGTGCCGCCGATCACTATGCCCCACGACACCATGATCGGTTTGCTGGTTTGCTCGGAGATGCCTATCAGTTCCTGCGCCCACGTTGTGCCGGCCTGTCCATGCACATTGCCGTTGCGCACTATGACCTGGTCGATCGCCGGGTCTTCCAGCATGACCTTGACCACCTGGTTATGCGGACTCAGGCCGATATTGTTCTGGCCCTGTGCCGTCATATCGAGCGGATTGCCGACCGCCGCGAATGCCGGCAGAATCTGGCGCAGCTTGCCGGCTATCGCTTCAGGAATCGGCGGCAGCGTCAGGCCGTTTTCTTCGCAATGATCGGCCAGCACCACGCCTGCGCCGCCTGAAGTCGTGACGATGGCGACGTTTTTTCCGCGCGGCAATTTGCGGCGGCGGAATGCGCGCGCGATGTCGACGAAGTCGGAAACGTCGCGCGCTTCGATGAAGCCGCCGGTGCGAAACGCTGCCCGATAGAGTTCGTAACCGGCAGTCAGGTTGGCGGTGTGCGACGCGGCGGCCTGACGGCCGGCTTTCGTATTGCCGCTTTTCCACACCACGATGGGCTTGCCGAGCTCCAGGGCACGCTGCCCTACCTCCAGCAGCCTGCGGCCGTCATTGACGCCTTCCATGTAGGCCGCGATCAGCTCAATATCGTCCTGCTCGAGAAAATATTCAATCAGGTCCGGCGTCGTGATGTCTACCTCGTTGCCCGACGACACGACGTAGTTGAAGCCCACCCCCATGCGCTCGGCCAGCGTCACCACGGAAAAGCCGACACCCCCGCTTTGCGTGACCATGGCGACCGGCCCGGCCTTGAGGTTAGGGTCCTGGAAACCGGTGCCCATGCCGCAATACATGCGGTTTTTCAGGTTCATGATGCCGACGCAATTGGGGCCGACCACCCTGACTCCGCTGGCAGCGATTGCCGTACTGAGCTCGGCCTGCAAGCGCGCGCCCTCTTCGCCAGTTTCCCCAAATCCGGAACTGAGGATGACTGCGAAGCGTATTCCCGCTTTCCCGCATTTTTCGATGATGTCCGGAATAAATTTGGCTCCGACGACGATGAC
>JAIOOZ010000038.1 GCA_021414185.1 Betaproteobacteria bacterium | reverse complement strand
GTTGCCGATGATCAAGGCGGGGAAACTGAAGGTTCTCGGCATCACGACCGCCAAGCGCATACCCACGCTGCCGGAAGTTCCAACGTTCATCGAGTCCGGCGTCCCCGGATATGAAGTCTTGCAATGGCAAGGCGTTGTCGTACCGCGGGGAACGCCGCGTGCGCTCATCACGACACTCAACAGAGAGGTCATCGCGATCCTGGCGCTGCCCGAAATCAGGGAGCGTTTCGCCGCGCAGAGTTATGAATTGGAAAGCGGCACACCCGAAGAATTTGCCAAGTTCATCGGCAGCGAATTCGCGAAGTTCTCGAAGCTGGTCAAGCAAGCCGGGCTTCTCGAGCAGAAGCGCTAGGCGTGAGAGCCGTGAAATTACATGTATTCGCTGCGGCTGCGGTTGCAGCAATGATGCTCCGACCGCCGGCGGCCGCGGCGCAGGAGTTTCCCAGCAAATCCATCCGGTTCATTTCGGCGACTGCCCCGGGCGGCGCGGTGGATTTCGTCGCGCGCGCTGTCGGGCAAAAGCTGACCGAAAAATGGGGCCAGCAGATCGTCATCGACAATCGGGCAGGCGGCGGCGGAGTAATCGGAGTGCAGCTCGCTGCGGGTGCCGCACCCGACGGCTATACCATTCTGGTCGCTTCATCGAGCCAATTTTCGGTCGGCGCCGCGCTTACTCCCGATTTGCCTTACGACGTGATCAACGATTTCGCGCCGATTTCACTGATGGCCATGATTCCGAATTTCCTCATGGTGCATCCGTCGCTCCAGGCCAATTCGGTGCGTGAGCTCATCCAGCTCGCGAAGACGCAACCGGGGAAGATCGCTTACGGGTCGGCCGGTGTTGCAACTACGTCACATATCGCGGGCGAGCTCCTGAGTCACTCCGCGGGCATCAAGTTGTTGCATGTGCCGTACAAAGGCACCAGCGGGTCTGTGTTCGGACTGGTAGGCGGCGAGGTGCAGCTCGTGTTCGGCAGTCTTTCGACTGCGCTCCCTTTGCTGAAAACAGGGAAGTTGCGCGTTATGGGCGTGGCAACGCCGATGCGCGTGGCGGGCGCGCCCGATGTGCCGACGTTCGCGGAGTCCGGATTACCGGGTTTTGAAGTCGCGCAATGGTTCGGCTTGGTCGCACCGAAAAAGACGCCGCCCGCAATCGTCGCAAAACTCAATGCAGAAGTCGTCAGAATCGTCGCGTTGCCTGAAATCAAGGAAAGATTGTCCGAGCAGGGTTTCGAAGCCGCCGGCAGCACGCCCGCTGAGCTTGCCTCGAGGATCCGGACGGAGATCGCGAAATGGTCGGCGCTATTCAAGGAAGTGGGCCTGCGGGGTAATGCGGCCCGTTGACACGCTGGAGACCAGAGACCCGCAAGTGTTTGCGGCGGCGCCATCCTTAACGACTATCCGCTTATTGCGCCAGCGCGAATTCCTGCATCGCCCGTTCGCGTGAGCCGCGGCGAACCCCGCGCGCCGCAAATCAGCATGCGTGACACCCGGGATTCTTATCGTTCACCGGCTTTTGCGAGCGACGTTGCCAGTTTCAACTGCAACCCGTCTTCGGCAGTTGCGCACAATTGGCAGGCGACTGCTGCGGCGGCGGGTCGGGGCTGCGACGACAACAGCATTGTTTCCGTTGCGCGGGGCGCTGCCACAACACCGATCAGCGCGACCGTGGATAACATTCCGCAAACCGCAGCGGCGCCAGCAGCGGAATAGGGCCGCAGCACCGACACCCATCTGCGCAGGCCTCGCGGCTCCGACTCAAGTGCCGCGCGTTGCGCCTCGGCGGCTGCAGCGAATTCGCGATCCTGCTGCAGCTTCAATTCCAGGGCACGGGTCGCCGCGACTTCGGCGGCATGGCGCGCAATGGCTGCCTGTTCGGCCTCGGCTGCGATTTTTTGCGCAGCCAGCGCCAGCGCAGACGCCGCGCGTTCGGCGCTCAGCGCCGCCTGCATTTGCAGATCGCGTTGCCGCTCCGCGCTTGTACGTTCGCACGCCGCGGTCGCAGCGGCTTCGTGCGCGGCGCGCGCTGCTTCAGCAGCGGCACCCGTTTCGAGTTCCGCCGCAGCCCGTGCCTGTTCGGCTTGCTGCAAGCATTCGCATTCGATTTCGCGCGCGTGCGCCGCTTCCGCCGCGGCCTGCTGGGCGCGCTCGAGCTTTTGCGCTGCGGCCGCGCGCCGTTTTTCGGCGGCGGCGCGTGCGCGGTGCGCGGCAGTCGCCGCGCGCAGCGTCTGCACGCGCGCCCATGCCGAATTTTCCGCAACCTGCCCGGCCGTCGCTGCAAGCCGTTCGGCGTCGATCTGGGCTTCGTATGCCAGGCTCGCGCGTTGCTCGGAGAGCAGGCGTTGCTGCGTTGCTCGCAACATTTCGCATTCGCCCCCGGCGCGCTTGTTCGCTTCGACTGCGAGTTCGAGTTCGGTACGGGCGCGCGTCGCTGCGACCGCGGCAAGCTCTGACTCCGCGTACTCGCGCGCCTTCGACGCGGCGTGGAACCGGCGCTCGTTTCTGCGCCGCTTTTCGGTTGCCGCCAGCGCGGCACTTTCCGCGCGGCGACGTTCATCGGCTTCTTGTGCCAGAACCCGGTCAGCCGCCGCGCGTTGCTCCAGCTCGGCGCGCGCGGCCAGTTCAAGGCTGCGCCTTTTCTCGGCCGCAGCCAGTGCCGCGGCCTCCGTGGCGCGGCGGCCATCCAGTTCGCGCTGCGCAGCTGCCTCTGAATCGGCGCGCGCGTTCGCCGTTGCAGCCAGTTGCAGGGCCATCGCCGCGCATTCTTCCGCGGCGCGCCGCGCGGCGCGGTCGGCATGTTCGGCCGCGCGTGCGACTGACGCGGCCTCCTGCTCGCGCTCGCGACGTTCCGCCGCCTCGCGCAGCGCAGCCGCTTCGATACGAGAACGCTCGTCCGCTGCAATCGCCAGTTCGCGTTCGGCTTGCTCGCGCATGCGGGAGGCTGCAATCGCTTCGGCTTCCGCCGCGTGGCGTATTTCTGTTTCCGCAATCGCGTCATGCTCGGCGGCGGCGCGCGCCCGGGATTGCGCCGCATATTCCGCATGGGCCTGGGCGTGCAGCTCCGCCGCGGCTATCGCATTGCGTTCGGCGACCAAAGCAGCTTGCTGCTGCTCGAACTCGCGCGCCTGCGCCTGCACGCTCAATTTGGCGGCATCGCGGGCGAGTTGCTCGGCATTGACGCGCGCCTGCGCAATGCGCTCGAGTTCCGCTTCCGCGGCAAGGCGCGCTTCGGCTTCGCTGCGTGCCTGTGCTTCCAGCGCAAGCCGGTCTTCGGCCTTGCGTTTGAATTCGCTTTCGGCGGTAATGCGCGCGCGCGTGACTTCGGCGGTCAGCGCGTCGAGTTCGGCGCGCGCCTGCGCGAGCGCCGCCGCCTCGCGTTCCGCCGCGGCCAGTTCGGCCGCCTCCTCCCGTCCGCGCGTTTCGGCCGCCTGGCGCAAACGTGCCTCGGCCAGCGCGCGCGATTCGGCATGCACGCGAGCTTCTGCTTCTTCGCGCGCCCTCTGTTCCGCTTCCGCGCGCTCGTCGGCTGCTCGCCGCAGCTCATGTGCCGCCTGCGCGCGCGCTTCGGCGGCCGCGCGCGCGTGGATTTCAGCTGTGAGCTTGCCCTCGATTTCGGCGAGTTCGCGCGCCTGCGCGCGGTTGCGCGCCGCGGCTTCGGCGCATACCCGCGCCGCCTGCTGCGCGGCGGCAGCGGCCGTCTGCGCAAGTTCCTGTTCGATCCGCACGCGCTGCTGTGCGGATTCCCGCGCCTGCGCTTCGCTCAAGCTCCGGCCCTGCACGGCGGCCACTGCCGCTTGCTCGGCCTTGACCCTGGCCTCCGCTTCGGCGGCGACCTTGGCCTCGGCCGCCACCCTCGCCTCTGCGAGTAGACGCAATTGCCCTTCCGACTCGGCCTGCGCCAGCGCGCCGTCGCGCAGGCGGGTTTCGGCCACCGCACGCTGTTCGGCTTCTGCCGCAGCGGCGCTTTCTGCCTGCACGCGCAATTGCGATTGCTCCAAAGCGCGCTGTTCAGCCGCGACCCGGGCGCGGTGAAACGCCGCGGCGCGCAAGGCTTCTTCGCGGCTTGCTTTTTCACCGCTGCGCAGTTGCTCGGTAAATTCCGACAATTCCTGCATGGCCACGCGGGCACGCTCGGTGGCGGCGCGCTCCTCGGCCAGTCTGCCCTCGGCCCGGCTGTGGGCCGCGCGTTCGGCAGCGGCCCTTTCGTCGGCGGCACGCGTGGCTGCGCGTTCGGTCTCAAGCCGTTTCTGGGTTTCGCGCAACGCTTCGCTTTCGGCAGCGCGGCGGGCCAATGCTTCCTCGTGCAATACACGCTCCGCCGCAATGCGCGCGCGGGCTGCCTCCGCAGCTTCTTCATCGGCGCGCGCGCGGCGTTCGAGTTCCTGACGCGCTTCATGTTCGGTTTTCGCGCGTTCGGTGGCACGGCTGCGGGCATGGTCTTCCCAGGCTCCGCGCGTCTCGGCGGCCAGCGTGGCGCTGGTCTCGGCCTCGGCGCGCGCAATTGCCTCCTTGATGGTGCGCACGTCCGGTGTGCCTTCAGCATCGGCGCCACGCGTCGCGTCGTGCGCCACGCTCAATTTGGATTGGATCGCCGGTTGCCCCATGATAAAACCTCCCTCGGCAGGCGGCGGCGCCACCTGTTGAAAAGGATTATGGCGGCGGGCGGCCGCCCGAAACTTCGGAATAGAGACGGATTTGTCGCGCAATTCGCACAATAGCCGCGACAACCGGGCCGCGCCGTGAAACCGGCAAGTGGATTGGATCAGGGCCGGTTCGTCAGCCTGGCACGCAGCGGAATCCCGTTTGCGCAACGTACCATCGCCTCTCTGAACTCGTCCGCCGGCATTGGCGCGCCGAACAGATAGCCCTGCGCCTCGTCGCATCCATGCTCGCGCAGGAACTCGACGTGCTGCTCTGATTCGACCCCTTCCGCAATGACCTTGAGGCGCAGGCTGTGCGCCATTGCGATGACCGCCTGCGTGATTGCGACGTCGTCTTCGTCATCGGGGATATCCTTGATGAAGGAGCGGTCGATCTTGACGTTATCGATCGGGAACCGCTTGAGATAACTCAGCGAGGAATAGCCGGTGCCGAAATCGTCGATCGCGAGCCGGATGCCGAGCGCCTTGAGCTTCTTGAGCAGCGTTGCGGCGTGCTCGGGATTATCCATCGTCACGCTTTCGGTGAGCTCCAGCTCGAGCAGTTCGGGCGCAAGGCCGGTTTCCGCGAGCACGTTGACGATGGTGGAGAGCAGATCATCCTGCGCAAACTGCCGTGCCGACAGGTTGACGGCGACCCGCAGCGGCGGCAGGCCCTGCAGCTGCCACGCGCGGTTTTGCGCGCAGGCCGCGCGCAGCACCCACGCGCCGATCGGTACGATGAGTCCGGTTTCTTCCGCAAGCGGAATGAATTTGGTCGGCGAAATCATGCCCATTCCCGGATGCACCCAGCGCAGCAACGCTTCCATGCCGGTTACGCAACCGGTCAAGAGATCAAGCTTGGGCTGGTAGTAAACATGGAATTCGTCCTGTTCCATGGCATGGCGCAGAAAGCGCTCGAGCACCAGGCGCTCGAACGAATGCAGGTTCATTTGCGAGGAGTAGAACTGGTAATTGTTCTTGCCGTGCTCCTTGGCGCGGCACATGGCGATGTCCGCATGCTTGAGTATGGTCTGGGAATTTTCGCCGTCGCCGGGATACGCGCTGATGCCGATGCTCGCCGTCAGATGGTAATCCTGCCCTTCGATCAGCAGCGGCTGCGCCACCGCAGTCAGCAGCGTTTGCGCCGTTTCTGCGGCGTCCGCCGGAATGCTGCAATCGCGCATCAGCACTACGAATTCATCGCCGCCCAGGCGGGCGATCGTATCGCGCCGCGGCAGCGCCTCGGTCAGCCGCTTTGCCACCTGTTGCAGGACGGTGTCGCCTGATGCGTGGCTCAGAGAATCGTTGATCAGTTTGAAGCGGTCCAGATCGATGAACAGCACCGCGACCTGCTTCTGCGAAAACTTCGATTCCGACAGCGCCTGCTCGAGCAGTTGCGAAAAGAGCGCCCGATTCGGCAGCCCGGTCAATTCGTCATAGTGCGCGAGATGGCGGATGCGCTCCTCGGCCCATTTGCGCTCGGTGACGTCGCGCATGATGCCCGCGTACTTGATGCGCCCGTCGATGCGCATTTCACCGAACGTGAGCTCGATCGGGAATACACTGCCGTTCCTGCGCTGGGCCTTGACCTCGCGGCCCACGCCGCTGGTCAGCGCGACATCCTCGCTGCCGGGACGGTGTGCGTTGCGATGGCGCGCCGGCAGCAGGCAATCGACGTTGCGTCCGATCAATTCAAGCGGCTTCCAGCCGAACATGCGTTCGACCGCCGCGTTCGCGAATTCCAGCATGCCGATCTCGTCGATCACGATGATGCCGTCGGCGGCGGTGTTGACGATCGAGTTAAGCAAGGCCTCGCTCGAGCGCAAATTGGCTTCGGCGAGGCGCCGCGCGCGCCGCACCTCCGCCTCGGTCAGCTCGCGGCGGATCACGGGAACAAGGCGGCCCAGGTCCTGTTTCATCATGTAGTCGTGGGCGCCTGATTTCATCGCGAGCACGGCGATTTCCTCGCCGACCGCGCCGGAGACCAGGATAAACGGGATGTCGAGCTTGCGGGCGGTCACGACCGCGAGCGCCTCCGTGCCGTCGAATTGCGGCATCGAATGGTCGGAAATGACGACGTCCCAGGCCTGGCGGTCGAGCGCCGCCGTCATGTCCTCGCGCGTGCATACGCGTTGAAAAACCGGCGCGAATCCGCCGCTGCGCAATGTTTCGACTATGAGCGCGACATCGGCTTCGCAATCGTCGACGCACAGCAGTCGCAACGGTGTGCTCGCATGTGACGCGTTGCGCAATGCATGGACTGGCGGTTTGGCCACGGCTTCGTGCATATCCATTGTCGTATCCATGATTTTCAGGCCGCTTGCGCGGGCAGTACGGCGCGCAATGCGAATTGCCTGTGGCGCGCGCGCAGATCCGGCGTGATTTTCACGCACGCGAAAAATTCCGCACCGTCAAGCGGCTTGTTGAGGAAATCCTCCGCACCGGCCTGCAGCGCGCGATGGCGCAGCTCGATGACGTGATTGGCGGTGACCATCAGCAACGGCGTTGCGGACTTGCCGGCGCACGCGCGGAAACGCCGCGCAAACTCGAGACTGTCGAATTCCGGCGTCATATAGTCGACGATTGCGAGAGCGGCATCGTTGTCCGCTGCCCACGCCAGAGCCTGTGCCGGATCGGTGAACTGTTGCACACTGCAACCTTCGAGCCTGCGCAGCAGGTGCGCCCTGTGCAGCAAGTCGACCGCAGCGTTGCCTGCGATCAGCACGCTCGTGACGGCAGGGTCGGTCGTGCCTGTGGTTGCCGCAGTTCCGCCGTCCATGCTTTCTGTCCTTGTTTAATTTCCGCTTGCACCAGTTCCGGAATTCCGGGGGCGCGCCGAAATCGAATTGCCGGTGCAGTATCGGCGACCGCGTTACCGTCACTGATCAAAACGTTGATGTGCACGGCACTTCGTCGCTGGTTGCGCTGTCGCAGGTTTAACGGCACGCGCGCGCAAGTTCTTTAACGCGCGGTAACGGGAATATGCCCGGCGCTAGGTTCCTGGCTCGGTCATTTCGTTTGCGCTCAGCCAGAAAGCGCCTAGCCTCCTGAGGGTGTCCTGGAATTCGGCGAAAACCAGCGGCTTGACAACGTAAGCATTGGTGCCCAGGCGGTAACTGGCGCGAACGTCGCGCTCCTCGCGCGAAGAGGTCAGCATGACCACCGGTATGGGCTTGAGAAACTCGTCGCTCTTCAGCACGAGCAACAGTTCGAGGCCGTCCACCTTGGGCATCTTGATATCGAGCAGGATAAGCACCGGATGCCCGGGCTCGCGATTTGCATAACGACCGCGCCGGTACAGATAGTCACCCGCTTCGGCGCCATCGTGCACCACCGCTATGCGATCGGCCGGCCAGTAAGACGAAAGTACGGTGACGGCAAGCTCAACGTCATCGACGCTGTCATCCACCATCAGCACTTCGCCGCCGGCGCATTGAATATTGGGTCTCATCGCAGCTCGCACAATTGGTCAGGTTGCTTCTGCGGCCGTCTGGACCGGGCCTGCCGCGCTGATGGTAAAGCTAACGGTCGTTCCCTGATTCACTGCGCTGTCGATCCAGATTCTGCCGAGGTGGCGCTCGATGATGCGCTTGACCGTCGCCAGCCCGATGCCGGTACCTTCAAACTGGTGCTGTGAATGCATGCGCTGGAACGGCGCAAACAGTTTGCCGGCATAGACCATGTCGAAACCCGCCCCGTTGTCGCGCACGAAAAACTCGCGCCGGCCGTCGACGACTGCCGCCCCCAGTTCGATGCGCGCATCCGGCCGCTTGGCGGTAAACTTCCATGCATTGCCGAGCAGGTTCTCCAGCACCACCCGCATGAGTCCCGCGTCGGCCTCCACCGTCAGATCCCGCTCAAGTATGACTTCGACGAGCCGTTCCGGGCTGGCGTCCCGCAGCGCGGCCACCACCTCGGCCGCGAGTGCGTGCAGGTCGACTTTGCGGTACGAAATCGACTGGCGCGAAATCCGCGCAAGCTTGAGCAGGTCGTCGATCAACTTGCCCATGCGCTCGCTGGCCGCCAGGATGCGATTGAGCCTGCCCTTGCCCGCGGCATCGAGCTGCCCGTAATTGTCCTTCAGGAGGAAGTTGCCGAAGCCGGAGATGCTGCGCAACGGTGCCCGCAAGTCGTGCGATACCGAATACGAAAACGCTTCCAGTTCCTTGTTTGCTTCCTGCAGCTCGAGGGTGCGAATGCGCACGCGATCTTCGAGCTGCGCGTTGAGGCTGCGCGCTTCTTCAATGACGTTCTTCAGGTTCGTAATATCGCGATTGATGGTGACCAGCCCCGCCACCGCGCCCTCCCCGTCATGCAGCGGGAGCTTCGACATCGAAACCCAGCGGTCGGGATCATTCGGCTCACGTGATTTGCGCTGGCATTCGAGCAGGGGGCGGTCCGTATTCATGATCGCGCGGTCCTCGGCTTCGATCGCCGCGGCCGAAGTCTCGGGAAAAAAGTCGTACGCGGTTTTGCCGACGACATCCGCGTGGCTCGCGACATTACGCAGCCGCATGGTCGCCTTGTTCATGATGACGTAACGGCCGGCACGGTCCTTGACATGTATCGCATCCGGCGAACTGTCGATGATGGAGCGCAGCAGGTTGCGCTCCTGCCGCAGGTTGTCGAGCGCAGACTTCAGCTCCGTCACGTCGCGAATAATGCCGATAATGCCGAGCACCCGGCCCTGCGCGTCGCGCATGGGAACCTTGTTGATCAATATCGAGCGGTTGCCGCCGCCCGGCCGCGGAACCTCCCGGCTCTGGTTATAGCGGCCGAGCCCGGTTTCCATGATGCTTTTGTTTTCAGCGGCGGCGTGCGCCGCGGTTTCGGCGTCAAACACGTCGAAGACCGTGCGCCCGATGATGCCCTTGTCGCTCGCATAGCCATGCTCCACGAGCCACGCGGTGTTGACCATCGTGAATCGCCCGTCGGTATCGAGCGTGAATATGTCTTCGGGCATGTGATCGACGAGTATCCGCAGCATCAGCCGCTCGTGGTCCGGCATGCGCTGCGAGTTCCGGGACAGGGGAAAACACTCCAGCCCGCATGCCGCACGCAGTTTTTTCCACAGGACCTGCGCACCTGAAGACAATTTGATCATCGTGTGCCCAACCGTTCGCTTCCGTTTAACTGCGGCGCCACACTGCCGCGCGAAGCACGGCGCAGGCATGCTTTCGATCGACGGCTGCATATGCGCCAGGGCGCCCTGTCTTGCGCATTGCTGTCGCGCCGCGCCCGCTCGTGCCGGAGAAAAAGATGCCCAAGGCGTTTTTGCAAAGGAAAATTGGCGGCATGGCAAAACCGTGCGCCGCGAGACATTTTGTCGTCCGCGGCGCCCCTCCCGATATCGGCCGCGCGCAAAAAAACTTGAGCCTGGAGCGCGCGCCTTTCCGTCCGCGCCGTGCGTCATGACATCGCCGGCATAAGTGGCTTATGATACGCAGACAGATCCGGGCGCAACTTTTCACTTTGCCCCACGACATCCTTACGACACTTTTTCCCCATGCCGGAACCGCTGCGCTTATTGCTGATCGAGGACTCTGAAGAATACGCCGAGCTGCTGCTGGAAGAAATCCGCCACGGCGGCTACGACCCGATCTATCGTCGCGCGGACACCGCGCGGGCGACGCAGGACGCGCTCATGAGCGAATTTTGGGACATCGTGATAAGCAACTACACGATGCCCCAGTTCAGCGGCCTGGCAGCGCTGAAAATCGTGCAGCAACACGATCCCGACCTGCCCTTCATCATCAACTCCGGGAATATCGGCGAAGACATTGCCGTGGAAGCAATGCGGGCGGGCGCCCATGACTACTTGATGGAAGGCAACCGGTCACGCCTGATTCCGGCGATCGAGCGCGAACTGCGCGAAAGCGTGGAGCGCCGTCGCGGGCGCCAGGCGCAGCGCGAACTCGAAGAAAATGAGGCGCGCTTTCGCGCCATCGTTTCAAACGTCCCCGGCGTGGTGTTTCAGCTGCAGCGCGACGGCAAGGGCGGCTTCCGTTTTTCCTACGTCAGCGACGGCAGCAACCAGCTGCTCGAACTGACGCCGCAGCAGATGCAGGACGACGCCAGCCTGTTTTACGAACTGGTGCTCGACGGCGGTGGTGATGTGCTGCGCAAACGCGTCGTCGCGTCGGCGCAGACACTGCAGCCGCTCAGCTGGGAAGGCCGGTTCCGCGTGGCATCGGGTGACATCACGAAGTGGATCGAGATCCGCATGCGGCCGCGACCGCTCAATTCAAGCCTCGTGCAATGGGACGGCATCATGGAAAATATTTCGCAGCGCAAGCAGGCTGAGAGCGAGCTCCTGCGCTCTCGCCAGCAATTGTCGGCGCTGTCCGCGCACCTGCAAAAAGCGAAGGAAATCGAGCGCACACGCATTGCGCGCGAAGTGCACGACGATATCGGCGGCAACCTGACCGCTTTGAAGATCGACCTGTTATGGCTGGTGCACCGCATCGACAGGGAACGCAACGATCTTCTGGACAAGGCGCGCTCTCTTGAAACACTCGTCGACCGCACCATGGAGATCACCTCGCGCATCGCGCGCGATCTGCGCCCGCCCCTGCTCGATCTGGGACTGGTAGCGGCGATAGAATGGGAAGCGGCGGAATTCCAGAAGCGCATGGAAATCCCGTGCGTGGTGACCTGCAAAACCGAAGACCTGCCGGTCGACCCCGATCTCGGCAACGCCGCATTCAGCATATTTCGCGAAATCCTCACCAACATCTCAAAACACGCGGCGGCGACCAAAGTCGAAGTCGAACTCGGCACGGACGGCACCATGTTGATCATGTGCATAGTCGACAACGGGCGCGGCATGGCGCAGTCCGATCTGCTCAAGCGCGGCTCGTTCGGCCTGCGCGGAATGCTCGAACGGGCGCGCAGCCTCGGGGGTGAAATACGCTTCGACGGCCAGTCCGGCACGGGAACCAGCATCACCGCACTGCTGCCGCTGGATCCCGTAAGCCATACCCCGGATCACATTTCGCCCGCGGGGCCGGCATGATCCGCGTCGTCATCATCGACGACCATGCAATCCTGCGCCGCGGCCTGACGCAGATCATCGCCGAAAGCGGCAACATGCAGGTGGTCGGCGAAGCGGAAACCAGCGCCGACGCAATGCGCCTGCTGAGAGACAAAACGTGCGACGTGGTGCTGCTTGACATTTCACTGCCCGACCGCAATGGAATCGAAACTCTCAAGCTGATCCGCAAGGAATTCCCCGCGCTGCACATCCTGATGCTGTCGATGCACCCGGAAAACCAGTATGCGGTGCGCGCGCTGAAAGCGGGCGCGGCCGGCTATCTGACCAAGCAAAGTGCGCCTTCGCAGCTGGTAAGCGCGATCCGCCAGGTCACCGAAGGCCGGAAATACGTGACGCCGAGCGTCGCCCAGGAACTCGCGAACTCGATCGGCGAGGACAGCGAACGGCCGCAGCACGAAACGCTGTCGATCCGGGAATACCAGACCCTTTGCATGATTGCTTCCGGCAAGAACCTGACCGACATCGCGCGGCACTTGTCGATCAGCGTGAAGACGGTCAGTGTGTACCGCGCCCGCGTGCTCGAAAAAATGCGCCTTAAGAACAACGCTGAACTCACGCATTACGCGATCAAGAACCAGATAATCGACTAGGGCAGCGCCGCGCCGATTAAAGTCCGGCCGGATTTTGCCGATGTTTTCCTCTCTGCTGAAGCCTTAAGTCAGGCGCAGCGGGATTAATCGCTGCCTAGAGCGACGATCCATTCGCGAGGAATACATGACGGTTCTCAGCAAGCCCAACGATATCGCGCGCGAGACCCTGCGGTTGCTGGTAACGCGCAAAGAAGCGCCGACACCGGAGAACTACGGACGCCTCTATTGCGAAATTGCCGGCGGCGACGACGTCGGCCTCGCGGCCGGCGGCATCGACCGCATGCTCCAGCGGCTGACCGCCGAACTGCCGCGCAGCACGCCCGAACTCGCGCGGCTGGGCAACTCGCTGGCCGCTGCGGCCGCCAGCCGCAACTGGGACGATGGCCACCGCGCGCTGATCGACTTTGCGAAACAGCAATGCGAACACGCATCCGCCGCCGAATGGGCGGCATTGCTGCGCGAACTCGCGCGGCTGTTACGCGACCACCTGCCGGGCAGTCCGTACAGCGAGCGCCAGACCGCTCTGGAAAGAGCACTGGCGGCCGGCGGCACCACGCAAATGCTTTACGGGCGGCTGCTGAATCTGACGCACGCCTGGGCAAAATCGCCGACGCTCGTCACGCCGGCGGCGCACGCCCATGCCGATGCCGCCTGTGGCGGCTGCGCCGGCGGCGGCGCGGGTGCACTGGAACTGCGCGAATTGCTCGCGTACACGCTTGAAATCGCCGTCGGCGCGCGCTTGATCGATGCACCGCTCCCGACGGCGCAAGCCAACGCGCTGGCCCGCCAGTTGCGCGCGCCCGAGGCGATCGATCTGGCAGCCTTGCGCGCCGAGCTGAAAAAGCTTTTTCTCAATGTCGAATTGCACGGCAACGCGCGCGACGGCGTGCAGAACGGCCTGTTGCAGCTCCTGCGCCTGCTCGCCGAAAACGTGGGCGAGCTGGTCGCCGACGATCAGTGGCTGCGCGGCCAGATCGCCGTCGTGCTGCAGGTCATTTCGGGCCCGTTGAACCTCGACGCGATCGAAGAAGCGCAACGCAATTTGAAGAACGCCATACATCACCAGGGCGTGCTCAAACAGAGCCTCAATGAAACCAAGTCAATGTTGAAAGAGATGGTCGCCTCTTTCATCGACGAACTGGGCACGCTGTCGACCGCCACCGGCGACTATCACGATTCGATTGAAAGCCTCGCCCAGCGCATTCGCCAGACCGAAGACGTCGGGCAGTTGAACGTCCTCCTCGAAGAGGTGCTGCGCGAGACGCGAACCGTGCAGGCAAGCGCACTGAATTCGCGCCGCGAAGTGCTGCGCGCGCGCGAACAGGTCAGCGTCGCCGAAAACCGCATACGCGACCTGGAAAGCGAGCTGGAGCAGGTAAGTGATAAGGTGCTGCGCGACCATTTGACGGGCACGCTCAACCGGCGCGGCCTGAACGAGGCATTTGACCGCGAAATCGCATTCGCGGACCGCAAGCAGGAGGCGCTAAGTATCGCGCTGCTCGACATCGATAATTTCAAGGACCTGAACGACACGCTCGGCCACCAGGTCGGCGACGATGCGCTGGTGCACATCGCGGGCGTAATCAAGGACACCATGCGGCCCAGCGACAGCGTGGCACGCTTTGGCGGCGAGGAATTCCTGATCCTGCTGCCCGGTTCAGACGCTGAACAGAGTGCCGCGGCGGTCACGCGGCTGCAGCGCGAAATGACCAAACGCTTTTTCCTGCATGACAACCGCAAGCTGCTGATCACCTTTAGCGCCGGCATCGCCACTTACCAGCAGGGAGACACGCAGTCGGCCGTTATCGCGCGCGCCGACCGCGCGCTGTACCAGGCCAAGCGCGCGGGCAAGAACCGCGTGGTCGCGGCCTGATTTTTCAGGCATTTGCGGGAATTGCGGGGGATTTTGCCCGGTATTCCAGCCGGGCGCGCAGGCGGTTCCTTGTTATCTTGACGCTTCATGGCCGGTCTGCCGGCGACTTACTGGAGCTGTGCGATGCAAACGAGCAAGGTCAAACATGCTGCGTTGCGGATGGTCAAGGCCTCCGTCAACCCGGCCGGCGCGCCGCAAATCGTGCCGCGCGCAGCGCCCGCAACCGGCGATTATCATCACCGGCTTGAGGACTTCGCGCGCAGGATCCACCGCACGGATGACGTCGGCTCGATCGTCTCGATCATCGAAGAAGCTCTGCGCGAAGCAGGGTCTGCCCGCAACGAGGTGCCGGCGAGCGTTGCGCTCGCCGAGATCACGCGCGCCGAACTGGAAATCGAGGCGCTGAAAACTGAACTCGAACAGCTGCGCGGCATGGTCCACGTCGACCATCTGACCGGCGCCCTTAACCGCTGCGGATTCGACCAGGTCTATCCGCGCGAAGCTGCGCGCGCCGATCGCCAGGCAGCGCCGCTCGGAACGGCGCTGCTCGACATTGACGATTTCAAAAGCATCAACGACCGCCACGGGCACCAGGCCGGCGACGCGGCGCTGGTGCATTTTGCGCAGGTGATCAAGCGCTCGATGCGCCCCAGCGACGTGGTCGTCCGTTTTGGCGGCGAAGAGTTCCTGTTTTTGCTGCCCGATTCGGGGACGGACGATACCGCCCGGGCATTGTCCCGGCTGCAGCAGGATCTGCATCGCTCCCCGCTCGTCTACGGCAACTGCAGATTGCCGATCACGTTCAGTGCGGGCATTGCCGTGCGCAAGACGGGTGAAACACGCGACGCGGTGATTGCGCGGGCCGACCGCGCGCTCTACCGGGCGAAGAGCGCCGGCAAAAACCGCGCCGTCACGGCAGACTGACAACGGCACATCGTGATCTCTGCCGCCATGCGATCGCCATTTCGGCCGTGTGCCCCCTAAAGTCCCTTCATATACCGCCGTAATTGCTTAGGACGGCGGCTCACGCCAATACGGCGCGCAGGTCCGAAGTCACGGCACAGGGCCGCTAACCAACAACCGTGTAAAGGAGATTCAAATGCCCCAGATCATCAGCACGAACATTGCGTCGCTCAATGCGCAACGCAACCTCAATACCTCGCAAAGCGCGTTGTCCACGTCTCTGCAACGCCTGTCCTCGGGCCTGCGCATCAACAGCGCCAAGGACGATGCGGCCGGCCTCGCGATTGCGCAGCGTTTCACCGCGCAGATCAACGGCGACAACCAGGCGGCACGCAATGCGAACGATGCGATCTCGCTCGCGCAAACCGCGGAAGGCGATCTCACGCAAATCGGCAACAACCTGCAGCGCATCCGCGAACTCGCGGTGCAGTCGGCCAACTCGACGAACAGCTCTTCCGACCGCGCAGCGCTTCAGCAGGAAGCCGCGCAACTTATCGCCGAGATCGACCGTACCTCGGTCAATTCCAAGTTCAACGGCGTGAACCTGCTCGACGGCTCGTTCAGCAACCAGCAGTTCCAGGTTGGCGCGGATGCCGGCCAGACGATCAGCGTTTCGTCGATCACCAGCGCCCGTACCAGCGCGCTCGGCCAGAGCTATGGCGCGAACGTCACCACCAGCACGTTGAGCGCCGCGACGGGCCTGACCGCCGCGGGCCAGTTTACCGTTGCAGTTAACGGCGCAACAGCGGTCGACGTTTTCTCCGCTTCGGGCGGCGCGGCCGTCGCGGGTGATGCGCGCTCCCTCGCCAGCGCGATCAACGCGGCGAACATCACGGGCATCACCGCCCGCGCCAACGCCACGTCGGTCACCGGCACCTACGCTTCCACGCCGATCACCGCCGACGGCACCGCGGTTCTGACGATAAACGGCACCGCGATCAACCTCGGGTTGACCACAGCCGGCATCGGTGCGACCAACGTCGCGACCACGGTTGCCGCCATCCAGTCAAACAGCGCTGCCACGGGCGTGACTGCGACACTCGGTGCCGGCAACACGATCGCATTGAGCGCGGCTGACGGCAGAAACATCGCCGTATCTTTCGCCGCAGGCGGCGCCACGGGTGCTGCGCTGGCGGACATCGGGCTCGGCGGAGTTGCCGCGACAAACTACGGCTCATACAGCCTCACTTACTCCGGCACGGGCAGCGTGGTCGTCGCAGGCTCGGCAGCGGCGGGCGTGAAAGGTGTTGCAAACGGCACGACCGCCTCGGCGGCAACCGGCACTGCCGTATCGGCCATCGACATCTCGACGGTCAACGGCGCCAACGCGGCAATCAACTCGATCGACTCGGCCCTGACCTCGGTCAACGGCAACCGCGCGGCGCTGGGCGCGTATCAAAACCGCTTCGCTTCGGTGGTGGCATCGCTGCAAACGACCGCCGAAAACCTGACCGCGTCGCGCAGCCGCATACAGGACGCGGATTTCGCGTCAGAAACAGCGAGCCTGACGAAGAACCAGGTGCTGCAGCAAGCCGGGATCGCGATCCTGTCGCAAGCCAACGCACTGCCGCAAAGCGTGCTGTCGCTGCTGAAGTAAGCAACTCAGGTCCCGGCCGGCGCGAGCTGGCCGGGGTTTTTAGCGAATTTTCGACGTGCTGATCACTCATTTCAGCATCGCGTATTGCGGCGCCGCATGGCGCCGGCATCAGATGAAATGCATCTGCGGTGCCACCCGCTAGAACTCCGGCCATTCGCGCCGCCGGCAGGCAATACCGCAATCAAGGCTCGACTCGCCGAACCGGCGGCGGCCGGCAGAAAAAAGACAGGGACATCCGATCATGGCACTGACGGCAGGTTCGACAGTCGGCACGACGACGACAGGTGCGATCACGTCCCCCGGCATCGGTTCCGGACTTGACGTCAACACCATAGTTTCCAAACTGATGTCCATCGAGCAGCGCCCTTTGGCACTACTCGACCAGAAGCAATCCAGCTATCAAACCGATCTCAGCGCGTTCGGCACGCTGAACAGCCTGTTTGCCGCGTTCCAGGGCGCGATGAAAAACCTGTCGGCCGCTGCGAGCTATCAGGGACTGACCGCGGGCTCGTCGGACCCTTCAATATTCACCGGCAGCGCGGCGACCACCGCGACGCCCGGCAGCTACACCGTGAGCGTTGCCAACATCGCGCAGACCCAGGTGCTTGCCGCTACCGGCATCCTCAGCGCGCAAAGCGCGAGCTCGACGGGCACGCTGACCATCAAGGTCGGCAGCGGCACCGCGGCGGCGGTGACCATAGACGCGTCCAACAATACGCTTGAAGGCGTGCGCGACGCGATTAACGCGGCCGGCGCCGGCGTCACCGCCAGCGTCGTCAACGATGGCAGCGCAAGTCCCTACAAGCTCGTGCTGACCGCCAACGCCACCGGCACGTCCAATACGATACAGATTACGAACAATCTTGCGGCAGGCGAACTGCACGATACGATCGCCAGCCTGGCCGAGGCGCGCGCCGGCGCAGACGCCACGCTGACCGTCAACGGCGTCACCGTCAAGAGTGCGTCGAACGCCGTTACGACAGTGATCCCCGGCATCACGCTCAATCTCATAAAGTCCGGCGCTTCAACTCTGACGGTAGCGCGCGACAACGCCGCGCTGCAAGCCGCCGTAGGAGCTTTTGTGAACGCCTACAACAACGTCAACAGCACGCTCGGCAGTCTTACCGGCTATAACGCGACCACCAAGCAGGGCGGACCGCTGCTGGGCGACTCAGCGGCGCAGAACCTGCAAGTACAGGTGCGCTCGATCCTGTCGCGCGCGGTGGCGGGAACCGGTGGCAGCCTCACTACGCTGTCGCAGATCGGCGTCTCGTTCCAGAAAGAAGGCTCGCTGGCGGTCGACGCCACCAAGCTCACCAATGGGATCAACACCAACTTTTCCGGCATTGCCGCGCTGTTCAGCGTGCAGGGCAAGAGCAGCAGCAGTTTCCTGAGTTTCGCGGGCGCGGGCGCGCACGCCGTCGCGGGCGATTACCAGGTGAACATTACCGCCGCTGCAACGCAGGCTGCGGCAAGCGCCGGCGCCGCACCGGCAGGATCGACCGTAATCGATGGTACCAACGACGGCTTGTCACTCAATATCAACGGTACCGCCAGCGGCGCGCTGACGCTGGCGCACGGCACCTACACGCCGGCCCAACTCGCCAGCGCAGTGCAGTCGGCGCTCACCGCCGCGGGCGCCGCCGCCACCGTCACGCTCGATTCCGGCAAGCTCGTAATCGCGTCGAAGGATTTCGGCGCCGCATCCAGCATCGCCGGCATCGCCGGCACCGCGATTTCAGCGCTCGGTTACAGTGGCGGCGAAAGCGGCACGGGCAGCGATGTTGCAGGCAGCTTCATGCACAACGGCGTCACTTATGCCGCTACCGGCAGCGGCCGCATCCTCACCGCGAGCAGCGGTTCAGCAGCCGACGGCATCAAGGTCCAGTACACAGGAACGCCCGCCCAGCTCGCGGCCAATAACAGCGTGACCCTCAACTATGCCGAAGGTTATGCGTCGTTGCTGAACAAATTCGCCACCAATGTGCTCGATCCCGCCGGTCCGCTCGCGGGCCGCACCGCGGGCCTGAATTCGAGCATCAAGAGTCTCGACAGCCAGCGCGCAGCCGTCAACCGGCGACTGACCCAGATCGAAGCCAACTATCGGGCGCAGTTCGCGGCGCTCGATACGATGGTGAGCAGCCTCAACCAGACCAGCAGCTTTCTGACGCAGCAACTGGCCAATCTGACCGCCAGCACCAAATAACCGCAAGAAATCCACGACCATGTTCGCAACTGCACAACACGGCATCAATGCCTATATGAGCGTCGGTCTCGAAACCGGCGTACCCGAAGCGGACCCGCACAAGCTGATATTGATGCTGTATGAAGGCGCGCTGCTTGCGCTCGCTGACGCCAAACTGCACATGGCACGGCGCGAAACGGCCGCCAAAGGTCGCGCGCTTTCCAAAGCCATCATGATCATCGAAAGCGGCCTGCGGGCGAGCCTCGACGTGAAGGCCGGCGGCGAACTGGGCGAACGCCTCGACGCGCTCTACGCCTATATGTGCGATTGTCTGCTGCGGGCGAACCTGCATGACCGCCCGGAAGCGGTCGATGAAGTCAGCCGTCTGTTGAACGAATTGCGCGAAGCGTGGGAGCAGATCAGGCCGGCGCCCGCCGCCGCGGCACGGACTGGCGGACGATGAACGACGAGCTGATACTGGCAACTTACGAGAGCATCTCGCGCCTCACCAGGCAGATGCTGGCCGCCGCCCGCAACGGGGACTGGGACGGCCTGGTGCGGCACGAACGCGAATGCAGCGGCCTGTTTGCCCGGCTCATGAACGGCGAAGATCAGCGGCCGCGCGGCACCGATTTTCAGCGCCGCAAGGCAGAGTTGATCCGCGGCGTTCTCGACGACGATGCCGAGATCAGACTGCTCGTCGAGCCGTGGATGGCGAATCTCGCGATCCTGCTCGGCCATGCCGGACGCCAGCGCCGCCTGTCGCAGACCTACCAGTCCGGCGAGTGAGCCGGTAACGAAGCCGCGCCCGCGCCTCACGCCCGGAACCGATCATGCTCAACCGCCTTTCGGATCTCGTCCGCCTGCGCACGTTCGCGAACGGACAGGTGCAGGCGGTTTCGCGCGCCAATCCGGACACCTTAAACGGGCTGATGCCGGGCGACCATGTACACGCGCGCGTGGAAGCGGTCATGCCTGACGGTACTTTCCGTGTTTTAGTCGGCAACCGGCAATTGTTACTGCGCCTGCCGGTACAGCCGCATGCAGGCGACACATTGCAACTGAACGTCGTGGCGGGCGGGCCGCATTTTAAATTCGCGCTCGTCGCGGCGGACGACCCCGGCGCGCTGTCTACCACGCTGAGCGAAACGGCGCGATTTATCACCGCTTTGCTGGACGAGAGCGACCGGCTGCCGCTGACTGCCGCCGTGCGCCCTGGCGCAGCCCTGCTTGAGAGCTTGTCAGGCGGTGGCGCCCGAACTGCTGCCGCCCTGCGCGATGCTCTCGTGCAAAGCGGCATCTTTTATGAAGCACATCAGGCGCAATGGGCCGCCGGCGAGCGCGCAATTACACAACTGATGCGCGAGCCGCAGGCCCGCTTCGAGCCGCTGCGCAGGCAAGGCGCCGCGGAGGCCGGCAACGGCGGCGACCCGGAGTCCCCGTTGATCGTCGCGGACCGCGCGCCTGGCATGCCCGAATTGCCCGTCCACCGCGACGCGCTGGCCCTGATCAGGCAGCAACTCGACACGCTGGAGTCACGTCAGGTCGGCTGGCACGGCATGATTTGGCACGGCCAGCCGCTCGACTGGGAGATTGTCGAGGAAGACCGGCCAACACCGGCGCCAACGGACGAAACGCAATGGCGCACTCGCTTGCGCCTGACGCTGCCGCGGCTGGGCAGGATCGATGCCACGCTGCGGGTGGCGGAGCGCGGCGTCAGCATTATCCTGCATGCCGCCGATACGGATGCGCTTGCGGGACTCACCGCGCACCGCGCGCAACTGCAGAAATCCCTTGGCGATGCCGGCGTCAATTCCCTCGGCATCGCGGTGCGGCGCAATGAATCCGCCTGACCTCCGCCACACGGCCGTCGCTCTTGCCTATGACGACAAGGAACGCGCGCCACGCGTTGCCGCGAAAGGGCGCGGAATCGCCGCCGAAGAGATCATCGCGCGTGCGCGCGAAGCGGGCATCTATGTCCACGAATCGCCTGCGCTGGTCGCGCTGCTGATGCAGATCGATATGGACTCGCGCATTCCGGAACAACTCTATGTCGCGGTGGCCGAGCTTCTCGCGTGGCTGTACCGGATCGAGCATGGCAAGGACGCACCGCCGCGCCGTGACGGCTGAGAATGGCCGTTCGCCCGAGAAGGCGCGTAAAACGACAGCTGTTCCCGGATTTGCCCGGAATGAGGGTGCCCTATAGTTCGGCTATCGGAGCGCCTCCTCAACCATGCCAAATTCAACAGTAGTTGCGGATCAGGCCAAAACGGTCTCAACCGCGGATACCGACTACCACCAGTATGCGGTGGGTTCGCGGCTGGAAATCAGCCAGATCCTGCATGCAATCATGCGGCAAGCCGCACTGATTACCGCTTCCATCGGCGACGATTTTTTTCTGACCTCGATTGTCCAGATAGACGACGCCGCCGGCTGCCTTATGCTGGAATGCGAGCGCAACGGCCGCTTTGCCGACCGCATATTGAGCAGGCAACGCCTGCTGTGCAGCACGACTCTCGAAAAAATCAAGATCCAGTTCGTATGCGAAGACATCGCGCTTGCGACCTGCGAAGGCCGCGATGCATTCAGGATAGCGCTGCCGCAGGATCTGCTGCGGCTGCAGCGGCGCGAATATTTCCGCATGGCGACGCCCGTCACGGTGCCGGTGAAATGCACGATGACCGTGCCGCACAACGACGGGAACACGAACGTCCAATTGAGCCTCGTCGACATCAGCTGCGGCGGCATCGCCATGCTGACGCCGCCGGAACTGTTCACGCCCGCGCTGGGCGCCGTTTACGACTGCGGCATCCATCTGCCCGGCACCGCCGTCCTGCGCACGCGCGTCCAGGCACGCAACGCATTCATGATGAATCTCGCCAACGGCAAATCCGTGCAGCGTTCCGGCTTCGCGTACGTCGATCTGCGCGAGAGCATGCTGTCCATCGTGCAGCGCTACATTTTGGCGCTCGAGCGCCAGCGCAAGAAATAAGCGCATAGGAACTCGTCGAGAGGCGCCGGGCGAGAGACGGGATTTAGAATCTGGAGAGAGGAAGAAGCAGGATAGACGATAGACGGAGTTTTAATGCTTTTCCGTCTCTCGTCTCTCGCCCGGCGTCTCTCGACAAACTTACACCTGCATATTCATGATCTCGTGATAGGCGGAAACCAGCTTGTTTCTCACCTGCACGACCTGCTGGAACGACACGTTGGCTTTCTGGATCGACACCATCACGTCGGGCAGGCTGGCGTCGGTCGCGCCGAGTTCGAAATCGCGCGCGAGCCTGGTCGCCTGCTGCTGCATGCCGTTGGCCTGGTCGAGCGAGGCCTTCAGCACGGTGGCGAAATCGCCCGCCTTGTTGCCGGCATCCGTGGGGGCTTTGACGCCCGTGCCGGACGCCATCGCCGCGGCGGTGCGCAGCTGGCCGAGGACCTGGTCTAGCGAGTTGATCTGCATGGTTGCTTCCTCTGGGCATTGACCCGATTGGACGTGAAGCAGATTAACAGTCGCCCCCCGGGCGCGGCCGCGCAAATAGGCGGCGAAAGGCACCCCTATTTGCGGCTTTGCCGCGGCGGCGATTCTTCATAATTCCTCCACTTGCAAAACCCTGGCGTGAGGCAGCGGTCCCCAGGGCCCGGCGCACCATGCCTAAGTCAACGCACTTCAGGAGCACGTTATGGCGGAAATGTCCGGACAATCGATAGCGGTGCCTGCACCGCGCGGTTTCCCGTTGCCGGGTTCGCGGCATATCGCCTTCATGCTGACGGTCGCCTCGCTGATCGCAGTGCTGGTGGCCGGCTGGCTATGGAGCCAGGCGCCGGATTACCGCGTGCTCTACGGCAACCTCTCGGACCGCGACGGCGGCACCGTCATCGCGGCGCTGCAACAGATGAACGTGCCGTACAAATTCGCCGACGGCGGCGCGCTGATGATCCCGGCGGGGCAGGTCCACGAAATGCGCCTGCGCCTCGCCGCCCAGGGCTTGCCGAAGGGCGGACTGGTCGGCTTCGAGCTGATGGAATCCCAGAAATTCGGCGTCAGCCAGTTCGCCGAGCAGATCAACTACCAGCGCGCGCTCGAAGGCGAACTTGCGCGCTCGATCCAGTCGTTGTCGGCGGTCCAGAATGCGCGCGTGCATCTCGCGCTGTCGAAACCCTCCGCGTTCCTGCGCGAACAGCCGAAGCCCAGTGCGTCGGTGCTGCTGAACCTTTATCCGGGCCGTACTTTGGACGGCACGCAGGTCAGCGCGGTCGTGCACCTCGTCACCAACAGCGTGCCCGACCTGCAGGGCAGGAACGTGTCGGTGGTCGACCAGAACGGCAATCTGCTGAGCACCGACCCGGCGGTGGGCGCGCGCGGCGCGGCCGACCCCAATCAGCTCAAATACCGCCAGGAAATCGAGCGCAGCTTCAACTCGCGCATCGAAGCTATCCTCACCCCGCTGACAGGACCCAACAACGTGCGCGCGCAAGTCACCGCCGACCTCGACTTCTCCGAGATGGAGCACGCCGAAGAAATTTACAAGCCGAACCAGACCGCGGAATCAGCAGTCATCCGCAGCCAGCAAACGAGCGAAGCGCTTACCGCGAATGGAACGGGCGCCGCCGGCGGAGTGCCTGGCGCACTGTCGAACCAGCCGCCGGCCACGCCCACCGCGCCCATCGCCGCACCCGCTGCGGGAATTGCGGCGGCAGCGCCCGCCAATACGCGCAAAGACGCGACGATCAACTACGAGGTCGACAAGACGATACGCCACACGCGGCAGGAGATCGGGCGCATCAAGCGGATCGCAGTCGCGGTGGTCGTCAATTACCGCCGGCAGGTGAACAAGGAGGGCAAGGCTACCAGCACGCCGTTGAAGGAAGAGGAACTCGCCAAGATCACCAGCCTCGTCAAGGAAGTCATGGGCTACAACAAGGAGCGCGGCGACACGGTCAGCGTGATGAACAGCGCATTCAACGTGTCCGAACCCGAAAAAATCCCCGAAGTGCCGCTGTGGAAGCAGCCCGACACCATCGAGCTCGCGAAAATGACAGGCAAGAACCTGCTGATCGCGGCCGTGTTGCTGTTCGTCGTGCTGCGCGTGCTGCGGCCGCTGCTGAAGACACTCGCCACGCCGCCGGCCGCGCCGGCGTTGACGCACGACCCGCACGCGCAGGGCACGCAGCAGCCGCAGTTCGGCAGTTACGAGCAGAGTGTCGACCACGCCAAGCAGATCGCGCGCGGCGATCCCCGGATCGTCGCCAACGTTGTCAAGGATTGGGTGTCCGGCAATGGCCGCTGAAGGCATAACCAAGAGCGCGATTCTCATGATGTCGCTCGGCGAAGACGAGGCGGCGGAAGTCTTCAAGCACCTCGGCCCGCGCGAAGTGCAGAAAATAGGCGCGGCGATGGCCAAGCTCAAGGCGGTGAGCCGCGAGGAAATCACCACGGTGATGAGCGAGTTCTGCGACCAGGCGCAGGGCCGCAGCACGCTAGGCATGGCGTCCGGCGACTACATCCGCAACGTGCTGAAGAAAGCGCTTGGCGACGACAAATCGGCGGCGCTGATCGACCGCATATTGCAGGGCGGGGACAACAGCGGCATCGAAGGACTGAAATGGATGGGTTCGCCCGCGGTGGCCGAGCTGATCGGGAACGAGCATCCGCAGATCATCGCCACCATCCTCGTCCACCTCGAGCGCGACCAGGCGTCCGAGATACTCGCGCTGCTGCCGGAGCGCACGCGCAACGACGTGCTGCTGCGCATCGCTACACTCGACGGCATTCAACCCGCGGCGCTGCAGGAACTCAACACCGTGCTGACCGCGCTGCTGGCCGGCAACAAGAACGTCAAGAGTGCCGCGATGGGCGGCGTGCGCACCGCCGCGGAAATACTGAATTTCATGCCCGGCACGCAGGAAGCGTCGGTCGTCGACAGCATCAAGGAATTCGACGCCGATCTCGCGCAGAAAATCGTCGACGAGATGTTCGTGTGGGAAAACCTGCTGGCGCTGGACGACCGCGCGATTCAAATGCTGCTGAAGGAAGTGCAGTCCGAATCGCTTATTCTCGCGCTGAAGGGTTCGTCCGAGGCTCTGCGCGAAAAGATTTTCGGCAACATGTCGCAGCGCGCCGGCGAAATGCTGCGCGAGGACCTCGAAGCGAAGGGCATGGTGCGCGTATCCGAAGTCGAGGCACAGCAGAAAGAAATTCTGAAAATCGTGCGCCGCCTGGCGGACGAAGGCCAGATCGTAATGGGCGGGCAGGGAGACGAAGGTTATGTCTAACAGCCCGGTCATCCCCAAGGAAAAGCTGTCCGCGTACCAGCGCTGGGAATTGCATCCATTCGACGCGCCGGCCGACGCACGCCCGCCGGCTCCCAACACCGCCGCAGCGGAAGCGGAAAAAGTCCGGCACATCCATCAACACGCGTATGACGCAGGACACGCCGCCGGCCTGCGCGAAGGCGCTGAAAAAGCGGTGGCCGAAGCGCAGCAGATCAAGGCGGTGCTCGCCGCTGTCGAACGGCAAAGCCACGAGATCAACCAGCGCCTCGCCCAAGATGTGCTGGAACTCGCGCTCGAAGTCGCGCGCCAGATGGTGCGGCAGGCGCTGGAGGTAAAACCGGAACTCATAGTGACGCTCATCCACGATGCGCTGGCGCGCACGACGCAGCCGCCGGCGGGCGCGACCATCGCGCTCAATCCCGCCGATGCGGCGCTCGTGCGCGGGCAACTCGGCGACGAACTCGCTGCCGCGGGCTGGCGCATCGCCGAAGATCCGAAGCTCGCTCGCGGCGGCGCGTTGCTGCAGACCGCCGCCACCCGGATCGACGCCACCATGGCTACGCGCTGGCAGCGCGTCGCTGCCGCCCTCGGCCACAGTACCGACTGGATCGCCAAATGAACCGCGGCGACGACCGCCGCAACACGCCATGCAAACCGCGACGCTGAATCTGCCGGGATTTCTGCACGATTGCCGCGAGCTGGTGGCGGCGACCGACACGTTCGCCGTAAGCGGCAGGCTTACGCGCGTCGCCGGCCTGGTGCTGGAAGCGTCGGGACTCAGGCTCGCGGTCGGCAGTTGTTGCCAGGTTTCGCTGCCCAATGGCAATTGCGTGGAAGCCGAGGTCGTCGGCTTCTCCGAAGACCGCCTGTTCCTGATGCCGATCAACGACGTCTACGGATTGACGCCGGGCGCGCTCGTTACGCCGCTCGAAGCCGCGCCCGAGCGTCCGGTGTTGACCTTTCCGCCGCGGCCGCGCCGCCGCGTTGCCGACCAGGCCAAACACGTGCCGGTCGGCGATGCGCTGCTCGGCCGCGTGCTCGACAGCTCCGGCAAGCCGCTCGACCAGTTGGGTGCGCTGCATTGCGAGCACAGTATGTCGCTGCACAATCGCCCGCTGAATCCGCTCGAACGGGCGCCGATCACCGACGTGCTTGATGTCGGCGTGCGCGCGATCAACGGCCTCCTGACCGTCGGCCGCGGCCAGCGCATGGGCCTCTTCGCCGGCAGCGGCATCGGCAAAAGCGTGCTGCTGGGCATGATGGCGCGCTTCACCAGCGCGGACGTGATCGTTGTCGGCCTCATCGGCGAACGCGGCCGCGAAGTCAAAGAGTTCATCGAGAACATCCTCGGCGCCGCAGGGCTCGCGCGCTCCGTGGTGGTGGCCGCCCCCGCCGATACCAGCCCCTTGATGCGCTTGCAGGGCGCCGCTTACGCAACGGCGATCGCCGAATACTTCCGCGACCAGGGCCGCCACGTGCTGCTCATCATGGATTCGCTCACGCGTTTTGCCATGGCCCAGCGTGAAATTGCGCTCGCCATCGGCGAACCGCCGGTGACCAAAGGCTATCCGCCGTCGGTGTTTGCGAAAATGCCGCAGCTCGTCGAGCGCGCAGGCAACGCCGGACGCGGCGGCGGCTCAATCACCGCGTTCTACACGGTGCTCGCCGAAGGCGACGACCAGCAAGACCCGATTGCCGACGGTGCGCGCGCGATTCTCGACGGCCATATCGTGCTCACGCGCGCGCTTGCCGACCAGGGCCACTATCCGGCGATCGATATCGAGGCTTCAATCAGCCGCGCCTTGACGAACCTTATTGACCGGCCGCAGTTCGAGCATGTGCGCCGCTTCAAGGCGCTTTACTCGCGTTACCAGCGCAACCGCGACCTGGTCAGCGTCGGCGCCTATGCCGCAGGCAGTGACCCGGCGCTCGACCAGGCGCTGGCGATTTACCCGCGGATGGAAGCGTTTCTTCAGCAGAACATGACGGAGCGCGCCGGCTACGCAGACAGCGTCAGCGGTTTGTGCAATGTCGTTGGGGCGCCGGGCGCCGCTTGAACGGATCGAATAATTCATGCATCGGAAAAAACCCATGTCGCAACCATTTGCCCTGAAACAACTGCTGCAAATTGCCGAGACGACCGCCGAATCGGCGGCGGCAAGCCTGGGGGCGCTGAACCGGCAGCTGCAGCAACACGAAGAGAAATTAATGCTGCTCTTCAAGTATCGCGACGAATACCAGCAACGCCTGCGACACGCCGGCGGCAGCGGACTCGACGGCGCCGGGTTGCGGAACTTCCACGAGTTTCTGGAGCGCCTGGAACAGGCTATCCTGCAGCAGCACGCGCTGGTGGTCGATACGCGCACGCGCGTCGAATGCGGCCGCAACGACTGGCAGCTGAAAGAGCGCAAGTCCAAGGCGTTCGGCACGCTCGCCCAGCGCTTCGACGCCGTGGCGCAGCGCCGCGAAGCGGGCCGCGAGCAAAAAATACAGGATGATTTCGCGAGCCGTGCCAACCGCGCCCAGCACAACGCGCATGGCGGCGGCGCCACGCCAAAGAACCGGAGATAAACATGGAAACGCTGCCAGTCACGTCGTCCCCGATCGCGCCCGGCGGTGCCAGGGGCTCTCCTGCGGAAGCAACCGGTGAATTCGAAGCGCTGCCGTGGGCCGTGGCGCTGCAAGCCGCGTTCACGCAGCACGCCAAGGGCGGCAAGCCTGCGGGGCTTCCCGGCATGAGCGCCGGCGATGCGGTCGATGCGGACGACCCGGCAAATGCTGCCGTGAACGAAGACGAAGCCGACGAAATGACCGCAGCGGCGACCGCGCTCGACGCCGGCGCCGCGGGCACGCCGCTCGCGGTCCTGGCGGCGCTGCTGCCGGCGGTACCCACCGCGCCGCAGTCTGCAGGCGACGTAAAACAGGACGCCCGCGCGGCCGACGCGCCGGCAGCTCCGGCGATTTCCGCGGCGGTGCCCGCCGGCACCGCGCCGACCGCCAGCCTCGAAGCCGCACCCGCGCAAAAACCCGCGCCGGAAGCGGCCGGCGAGGCCGCGACGGTGATGCGGCTCGCCGAACACCCCGCAACACCCGAAGGCAATCGACTTGAAGCGGGCCGCGATGCGCCCCCGCTGCCGCTGGCGCCGTTGACGCCGGCGCACGCAACACCGCCGGCGGCCGCGCCGGCACCGCAAGCTGCGCAATTGCAGAAATTGCAAATCAACGCAGTGGTCGGCTCTGCCGCATGGGGAAGCGAGCTCGGTCAAAAAGTCGTCTGGATGATAGGCGAGAAACAGCACGTCGCCGAGCTGCGCGTCAATCCGCCCGAACTCGGCCCGCTCGATATCAAGCTCACGATCAACGAGCACCACACGACCGCGGTGTTCACTTCACCGCATGGAGCGGTCCGCGACGCCGTGGAAGCATCATTGCCGCGGCTGCGCGAAGTCCTGGCCGAAAGCGGGGTCATGCTCGGCAACGCCAGCGTGACCGCCGACACGCCACGCGACGGCGCCGCGTTCGCCACCCCCCAGGACCACGCCCGGCGCGGCAACTCAAATATACCGGTACAGGAGCCGGGGGCACCGGGAGCACCGCTTGTCACCACGCTGCCGACACGACGCCGCGGCCTGGTCGACCTGTTCGCCTGAACGGGCCGCTTCCAAACACCCGAGTAGAACGCAAATAGGCGGTCTTTTCATCCCATTGCAGCACCCGCCAGACCGCCATAATTCTTCGACGTACCCGAACGTACCGGCGAGGGAATCAACATGGCGGTAAGCGCAGTCAAGAAGGAAGCAGTCAAGCCCGACGCGGCAGCGGACGCCCCGCCGCCGAAAAAAAAATCGCTCAACTGGAAGATGCTGGTAGCAGTGTTGGCGATCGTCGGCGCTGCCGGCGGCGGCGCTTACTGGCACCTGAACCGCTCCCACGACGACGCCGCGAAGGAAGCCAAAGCTGAACCCGCCAAGCCGCCGCAGTTCATGCCGCTCGATCCATTCACCGTCAACCTGCAGCTCGAAGACAACCCGCAATTCCTGCAGGTCGGACTCACGCTCAGGGTCGCCGACAATGCCGCGGTAGACGCCATCAAGCTGCATATGCCCGAGGTGCGCGACCGCATCCTGCTGCTGCTGTCGAGCCAGAAAGCTTCGACGCTGCTGACGCTCGACGGCAAACGCAGGCTCGCCACCGATATCGTGACGTCGATCAATGGCATTCTGGTGCCGTCCTCGATCACCGCGGACACGCCGAAAAAGCCCGCCGCGCCGGCCAAGGCCGATGTCGACGCAACCAAAGGCGCGGCCGAATCCGATGCCGATGCGAAGCCTGAAACCGAATCCGCAGAGGCGAATGATGCGCCGCCCGCCGGCGCGAAGCCCGCCCTGCCCGTGCTGGCCGTGTTGTTTACTTCCTTCATCGTGCAGTGACGGCGCCATGAGCAAGGATTTTCTGTCGCAGGAAGAAGTCGACGCGCTGTTGAAAGGCGTGAGCGGCGAACCCGAGGAGGCGAAGGACGAGGGCGCGGACTCCGGCGTGCGCCCGTACAACCTCGCGACCCAGGAACGCATCGTGCGCGGACGCATGCCCATGCTCGAGATCATCAACGAGCGCTTCGTGCGCCACCTGCGGACCGGGCTCTTCAACTTCGTGCGCCGCAGCGTCGACATCTCCGCGGGTCCGGTGCGCGTGGTCAAGTACAGCGAATTCGTCCGCAACCTGCTGGTGCCGGCCAACCTCAATCTGGTGCAGGTAAAGCCGCTGCGCGGCACCGCGCTTTTCGTTTTCGATGCCAACCTCGTGTTCATGATCGTGGACAACCTGTTCGGCGGCAGCGGCCAGTTGCCGGAGCGCGCCGAAGGTCGCGAATTCACGCCGACCGAGCAGCGCATCATCCGTTGCATGCTGCAGATCGTGTTCGAGGACCTCGAAAAATCATGGGCCTCGGTGCATGCGGTTAAATGCGAACACGTGCGCTCCGAAATCACCACGCAGTTCGCCAGCATCGCCATGCCGAACGAGGTGGTGGTCGTCACCACTTTCAACATCGAGTTCGGCGCCTCCCGCGGCGGCGAATTTCACATCTGCATGCCGTATTCGATGCTCGAGCCCATCGGCGACCTGCTGCGCAGCAGCCTGCAGAGCGAGCACGTGGAAGCCGACAAGCACTGGATACGCCAGCTGTCGAAACAGGTGCAAAGCGCCGAAGTCGAAATGGTCGTCAATCTCGGCAATGTCGAGCTGACGTTCGACCAGCTGCTCGGCATGCAGGTCGGCGACATCATCGCGCTGGACATTCCGCAGCCCATAGTCGCGGAAGTCGACGGCGTGCCCGTGATGGAATGCAAATGCGGAATTTTCAACGGCCAGTATGCGTTGCGTGTCGAGCAATTGCTGCCGAGCGCCGCGCACGAGAATTGACAGGAGATCACCATGAGCGAAACAGCAGAAGCGCAGATTTCGGCCGGCGACTGGGCACCCTCGACGGCAGAGCAGGCGCCGGCCGGCCCCGACGCATCGTCCCAGGTCGCGGCGCCGATATTCGAGCAATTCTCGGCCGGGGGTGCGCCCGCGGGCGCGCACAACGATATCGACATGATTCTCGATATCCCGGTGCAGCTCACGGTCGAACTCGGACGCACC
The DNA here is from genome assembly GCA_021414185.1 of Betaproteobacteria bacterium. Taxonomy (GTDB): domain Bacteria; phylum Pseudomonadota; class Gammaproteobacteria; order Burkholderiales; family SG8-41; genus PALSA-1004. The sequence goes on along the minus strand of JAIOOZ010000038.1, from coordinate 4,374 downwards.
AAGATCGCAATCAAGAACCTGCTCCAGCTCGCGCAGGGCTCGGTCGTCGAACTCGACGGGCTCGCGGGTGAACCGATGGACGTGCTGGTCAACGGCTGCCTCATCGCGCAGGGCGAAGTCGTGGTGGTCAACGACAAGTTCGGCATCCGCCTCACCGACATCATCACGCCGTCGGAACGGCTGCGCAAGCTCAAGCGATGAGCGTCTTGTTCGGCCAAATTGCGTGCTTTGCCATCGCCGTCGGCGCAAGCCGCCTCGCGTTGGCGGAACAAACACCCGCGGCGTCGGGTGCGGTGACCGGACAGTTGTTGAGCCTCTTCCTCGGCCTCGCAGTCGTGCTCGCAGTCATCGCCGGCACCGCATGGTTGTTGAAACGCCTTGCGCCGAAAACATACGGCGCTTCGAGCGTCTTGCGCGTGGTCGCCGGTGCCGCCGTTGGTCAACGCGAACGCGTGGTGATCGTCGAAGTCGGCGCGACCTGGCTCGTGCTGGGTGTTGCGCCCGGCAGCGTCAATTCGCTGCATCAAATGCCGCGCCCCGATGAAATCGCCAATGCGCCCGTGACTGCGGACGCGATGCCCCCATTCGCGCAATGGCTGAGAAAAATGATGGATAAACGCAATGAACGGTAGAAGCTCGCTTAGGAATCCGTTCGCGCTGATGTATAGAAGCGTGAAAAGGATAGTCTCGTGGACGCGCCCGTTCATGCTTCGATACCTCAGCCCGAACGTTTTTGCAAAAAATTGCACGTGGCTCGCCATCGTCCTGTGCACGCTGGCATTGCCGGCGGCGGCGCAGGGCTTGCCCGCGCTCACCAGCACGCCCGCGCCCGGCGGTGGCCAGACCTACAGCCTGAGCATACAGACCCTGCTGCTGCTGACGTCGCTTGCCTTTCTGCCGGCAGTACTGCTGATGATGACGGGCTTCACGCGCATCATCATCGTGCTCTCGCTGCTGCGTCAGGCACTGGGCACACCGAGCTCGCCGCCCAACCAGGTCCTGATCGGACTCGCGCTGTTTCTGACGTTGTTCGTAATGTCGCCGGTGCTCGACAAAGTCTACGCGGATGCCTATCAGCCGTTCGCCGAGAACAAGATCAATCTTGTCCAGGCGCTCGAACAAGGCAGCGTGCCGCTGCGTACTTTCATGCTGAAGCAGACGCGCGAAGGCGATCTCGCCCTCTTCCTGAAACTCGCCGACCATAAACTCGAAGACATCAAGCAGGTGCCGATGAAAGTATTGCTTCCGGCCTTTGTCACCAGCGAATTGAAAACCGCATTCCAGATCGGCTTTATCGTGCTGATACCGTTCCTCATCATCGACATGGTGGTCGCCAGCGTGCTGATGTCCATGGGCATGATGATGGTGTCGCCGGCGATGGTGTCGCTGCCGTTCAAGCTCATGATCTTCGTGCTCGTTGACGGCTGGGCGCTGCTGATCGGCTCGCTCGCGCAGAGTTTCGCGGTTTGATGGTGCACTCCATGAAAAGCTCGAGATGTAAAACGACTGAACGCACCGGGTGCGGCCACCGCCTCTCGCCTCACGCCTCTCGGCGCAGCCATGACGCCCGAATCCGTCATGTCGCTCGGCCAGCAGGCGCTGCTGACCATGTTGCTGGTTTCAGCACCCGTGCTGCTCGCCGCGCTCGCTATTGGCCTCCTGATCAGCGTGTTCCAGGCCGCGACGCAGATCAACGAAATGACCTTGTCGTTCATTCCCAAATTGCTGGGCGTGTTTTTCACGCTGGTGGTGGCAGGCCCGTGGATGACCACGGTGCTGGTCGATTACGTGCGGCGCTTGTTCGCCAGCATCCCGGGCATCATCGGTTGATACCGGCGGGTAGCCGCCGACAAGCCCGCGAGAGCGCATGATCACCGTTACCTCGGCGCAACTCGACGCGTGGATCATGCTTATCGTGTGGCCGCTCACGCGCATCCTCGCGCTCGTTGCGAGCGCGCCGGTCCTCGGCAACCAGCAATTTCCGCTCACGGCAAAAATCGGGCTCGCCGTACTGCTGACTATTCTCGTCGCACCTGCGCTGCCGGCAGTCCCGACGGTATCGCCCGGCTCGGCCTACGGCATGCTGCTGCTCGCGCGCGAAATCCTGATCGGCATCGGCATGGGTCTCGCGATGCGCGTCGTGTTCGCCGCCGTCAACATGGCCGGCGACATCATCGGGCTGCAGATGGGCTTGGGCTTCGCGCAGTTCTACGATCCGCAATCAAGCGCGCACGTGCCGGTGGTCGGTCAGTTCCTCGGACTCCTCGCCACGCTCGTCTTCCTGTCGATCAACGGCCACCTCCTGCTGATCGCAACGCTGGTCGAGTCCTTCCAAAACGTGCCGCCCGAAGCAACCCTTTCACTCGCCGCGGGCTCGATGGCGCTGGTGCAATGGGGCAGCATGATCATCCAGGCCGCGGTGCAATTGTCGCTGCCTTTGATCGCCGCCCTCCTCATCACCAACTCTGCACTGGCCGTCCTCACCCGCGCCTCGCCGCAGCTCAACATCTTCGCCATCGGCTTCCCCATCACCCTCGGCGTCGGCTTCATCGCCCTGCTGCTCGTCCTGCCCTACATGATCCCCGGCTTTGAGAGACTCTTCGAGCAGGGTTTACAGGCGATGATGAAAGTGGCGTCGCACTAGCGCTCACCGGTGGGCCTCCACCGTACGGTGGGAAACAGAATTGCGCTTAGATTGCATGCAGCGTAATGTGGCAGTTACCAATCTTTAAAATAACATCTAAAGCGCCGCAGGAAATAGCTTTGAGCCCAACAATCTTTCGTGAAGACGGATTCCGGTTCTTTTTCTTCTCCCGCGAGGAATTGCGAATGCACGTGCACGTGAATTGCGCCGATGGCGAAGCGAAATTCTGGCTTGAACCTCACATCGAACTGGCGCAGAATTATGGCCTGAACGACCGCCAGATGCGGGCGGCAGAAGCGTTGATCCGGAAACATGAAAATGACATCCGCAAGGCCTGGCACAAGCACTTTGGACGTTGAGGTTACGAACGTCTCGCCGCATGGCTTCTGGCTTATGCTCGAAGCCGAGGAGCTGTTTGTACCGTTTTCGTCGTTTCCATGGTTCAAGGACGCGCCGATCGCAAAACTCATGAATGTCGAACGTCCACAATCGCATCATCTGTACTGGCCCGACCTCGATGTCGACTTGGCCGTCGAATCAATTCGTCACCCGGAAGAGTTTCCGTTGGTGGCGCAGGTCCGCACTTAACTGCGTCGAGTGTGACACGCGGCGAGAACAGCCGCGCGCAACACAACACGGATGCTAAAAGCGTAGTCGATCGGGGGCGCAATTGTTCGGCCTATTCAAATCACCACCATTTAGCGACCCGCAACTCGGAGAGCTGAAACGCTCGCGCGGGCATTGGCGCGGGTCGCTTGCTCTTGCGGGCGGCGAAAGCGTTCCGCTAGTTCTGTCCGGCACGCGAACCGAACCTGACGCACAGGCGATCGCATTGGCCAAAGAGGTGCCGGCGCAATTCGCTTCATGGCGCGCAACGATTGAGACTGGATTGTTCGAGCACTACAGCCCTTACGCGGAATCTGTAGCTGCGGGCGAGCTTGAACCGATGGAAGAGTCTTTCCCTGAAATCGCAACGCCAAACGGGGTTTGGCCTCACGCAAAGCTTATCTACGTCGCCGTCACCCCGTTGGACGGCTCACTTACCGTGGAGCTTGGCTACACCACTGCGTGGGACGAAGAGCACACCTTAGGCGCCCGTTTCCAGACGGGCAAGTTCATTGAGCTCAACGGCAGCGTTTTGGCTCCGTAAAACCGACGCCCCCTCCGCTATCGAGCGGGCGCTCCCGCCAAACTACTTAACAACCACCACCACACCCTGCGCGACGCGCTGCGCGATCAGCACGTTCGATTCAACACCTTCGGAATACTCGACGATGCGGTAGGTGCTGCCGCCCTGCTCGTTCGCGATCTGCGCGGCACGGCGGTAGAAGATTTGCGCGGCTTCGCCGTCGCCGCCGGTGGTGAAGCGCTTTTTCTTCATGGCGATCAGGTAACGCCCGCCTTCGTAGCGGGTTTCCTCGATCTGCCAGTTGGGCGCCAGCGGGTCGATGATCATGTAGAGCGCGGCGCCCGCGATGATCGATTCAAACGGAATCGCGACCGAGCGGCTCAGGGTGAGTGCTTCATTCGGGATGACGACGCCGCGCGAACTCACGCCGTCGATGCCGATGCAGCCGCTGGCCAGCGCGGTCGCGCACACGCAGAAAACCCGAACCAGGCGCCGGGCGCTCATCGCAGGATATCGAACAGGTTGAGCGAGGTGGTCTTCAGGAACGCCTGCTGCGCCGCCTGCAGGTAGACCTGCTGCAGGTTCAAATCGCTGATCGCCT